>JAGPDJ010000199.1 GCA_018057635.1 Ferruginibacter sp.
CTGCAATTGCATGTTGATAGAATCCTGACCTGCTATGCCTTCTATAGAACCTGATATGTGTAATGAATTTTGTATAATGAGTTCTATCTGCTTTTCTTTTTTCTTAAAATTCTTTTCAAAATCTTCTCTTTCCTTTTGGAGCAATGATCTTAACTGACGGAAACCCGACCTAATGGCGTTCCAGTTACCAATAAATTCCTGCCCGGTGAGGTAATCATACAATGCGACCATTTTATCGCCTTTGTTTTCCTGGCTTTTTTTTGATTCACTGATCTTTAAAATGGCATTTCTTAAAACATTTGAGAGGCTTTTTACTTCATCAAAGTTGCAGATATAAACGCCATTCCTTTCTCCAAACCGTTGCATGTCTTTGGGCATTGTTTTGGTTACAATTACAGCAATTTCTGCTCCCTGGCTAAGCATATCGGCTTTCAGTTTTTCAATCCAGTCTGCCGTAAAATGTTCAGTGCGTTTGCTTTCATAAATGATCTTTCCGCATTCCATTCCTATATTATTTCTAACTGTCTGTATGCAATCTGCGCCACGTACACCTTTACCAACTTCACTGATTATATCAAACGGAAATGATGCTCTTAATAATTCTTCCAGGGCCTGCTCCTGTACTTCACCCTGTAATTGCATTGAGCCTTGTTCAGCCTTGCGCCTCATTTCATCAGCCAGTTTTTTCTGATCATCCAGCTGCTTTTCCAATTCCCTCAGCCGGAGGTTATATTCATTGTCTTTAACAGAATTCTTTTCTGATTCCTGCTTGCGGATCTGTTCAGTGATCAGGGTTCTTTCCTGCTGTAATTTTTTTTGCACTTCCAGTTCAAGTTCTTCTTCTTTATTTTGCAGTTCCTGCATTTTTTTCAGGAAGTCTAATTCTTTTTTTCTGGCTTCTTTTAATTTTTCTTCCGTTTCATCTTTATTATCCTGGAGCATACGCAGCTTGTTCTCATAATCAGCAGCAATACTTTTTCTTAACTGTTCCTGTATCTCTGTTCCAAGTTTTAATTTTTCCTGCTGAAGTTTTTGAGAAAAGATCTCATTTTCTTTTTTCTTTTTTTCTTCAAATTGTAATTGATCAATTTCCAGTTTTCTTTTTTCCTCTTCCACTTTATTTAATGAAAGTTGTAATTTATCCTGGTATTGCTTTTGTAATTTTTGTTCAATATCTGCTGCAATTACATTTTCTACATCAAATACATTTCCGCAATTGGGGCATTTTATATCGTTTGCCATCTTTCCTGTTTTAATAAAGGGTACAAATTAATTAATTAAAAGTTTGGGTATCGATAAATGAATAATCTTTTTTGCCGCAGAGGCAGGGAGACGCTGAGGTTTATTATACCCTGATTCCCTGCGACTCTGCGCCTTCGCGGTAAAAACATTGAATAAAAAAACCGGAAAATAATTCCGGTTTAAAAAGTGCGGCAAAGGAGATTCGAACTCCCACGCCCATGACAGGCGCTACCACCTCAAAGTAGTGCGTCTACCAATTTCGCCATCGCCGCATATTTAAGACTGCAAATTTAATGGTTAACTTGATATGATAATCGTTCTTTAGAGGAATTAAATAAAGTAAGCAATGAAGGCTTATAGATTTGGAAAATATTCAATTAAACGGTTCTGAAATAAATGCATCAGTTTTTGAATAACCGCTGTCGGGGGTAAACCCGCCGACAGGGTATCTACTTCTTCAATAGAATCCTGAATGTAGTTCCCTTTCCCAATTCGCTGTGCTTTACAAACAATTCTCCCTTGTGGTATTGTTCAATGATCCTTTTACTTAGTGACAGGCCAAGTCCCCAACCTCGTTTTTTTGTTGTAAATCCCGGTTTAAATACATTGGCAATGTTTTTTTTGCTTATACCTTTACCTGTATCGCTTATATCAATAACAACCTGCGTTGCCTCATTTTTAATAGTGATATTGATAGCACCATGTCCTTCCATGGCATCGAGTGCATTTTTAAGCAGGTTTTCAATTACCCAGTCGAATAAAGGGGCATTGATCATTGCTGTAACTTCCTCATGGGCATCTTTTTGTACATTAAAACTTACTTTATTCGGTGCCCTTCTTTTAATATAGGCAACCATAGCTTCTACCTGCTGAATGACATTTTCCTCAACTAATTGAGGCGTACTGCCAATTTTTCCAAAACGGTCACTCACCAGTTTCAGTCTTTCTACGTCTTTACTCATCTCTGTAGCAATTTTAACTGCTGTATTGCTTTCTTTCAGCATCTCAACCCAACCTTCAAGCGATGAAATGGGGGTGCCCAACTGGTGAGCTGTTTCCTTTGCCATTCCTGCCCAAACCTGGTTTTGTGTGCTTTTATTCCTGGTACTGATAGCAATTAATATTACAATAATGAAAAGTGCCACTACGATCAGCTGAACAATAGGGAAATACCGGATTTGTTTTAGCAAAGAAGATTCGCCATAATACAACAGGTTGTTTTGCTTTGTATCAAAAGGGTTCTTCCACACAATTGGTTTATTAAGCGCTTTGAATTCTGCCAATTGGTTCTTTAAATAATTATTATTGTGTTTTATTTTAAAGGAATCGAGGTTGTAATGGTCCATGATGCTGTCTTTTTCGTTTACCGCAATCATGGGGATGTCTTTATTGTTCTCTGTAAGAATCCTGCTGGAGAGGTTGGTTTGGGGGCTGTTTGAATTACTCACTTCATTCACCGCTTCTACCCATTGTTCTATTTTTTGCTTTTCTTCCGCAGCAATTTTTTTTGCCAGGAAGTTTGAATAAAAAAGGCTGACGGTAACAATGGCAATGGCAATCAAAGCCAAACCCGTACGCCAGTTGAATAATTGAGGAAACATATGTAAATGTAAAATGTAAAATGTAGAATGTAAAATGTAAAATGGTTTATGTTTGTATAAATTGTAATTTAAGCTCAATGGCAGTATTGCCGGTGAACGGATTGGGAACTTTCAATATGACTCAGGATAATCTTCACATGGGAGAAGTGTTTGATACAACTGTTATCAAAAATACCCCTTCGGTAGCAGTTGTAATATTGAACTGGAACGGGCAAAAATACCTGGAACAGTTTCTTCCTTCCGTATTGGCATCCACGTACCGGAATAAGCGTATAATCGTTGCTGATAATGCATCAACCGATGATTCTGTTTCTTTTCTGCAGGAACGTTTCCCAGAAGTAGAGATCCTCCTCAATGAAACGAATGAAGGCTTTGCCAAAGGTTACAATACAGCTTTGAAAAAAGTAGTGGCAGATTACTATGTATTATTGAACAGTGATGTGGAAGTTCAGCCAAACTGGATTGAACCGGTCATTACATTGATGGAATCTGATTCACAGATAGCTGCCTGTCAACCTAAAATACGGTCTTATAACAACAAATCTCTTTTTGAATATGCAGGTGCATGTGGCGGTTGGATTGACCGTTATGGTTATCCTTTTTCCAGGGGAAGGGTTTTTGATATCTGTGAGGAAGATAAAGGCCAATACGAAACAGCCGTTCAGTGTTTTTGGGCAAGCGGTGCTGCTATGTTTGTAAAAGCAACATATTATCATGAAACAGGAGGTTTGGATGAATATTTTTTTGCACACCAGGAAGAAATTGATTTTTGCTGGCGATTGCATTTGAGCGGATATAAAGTATATGTTCAGCCAGCATCAGTGGTTTATCATGTAGGTGGCGGTACATTGCCAAAGGGAAACAGCCGTAAAACTTTTTTGAATTTCAGGAATAACCTGATCATGTTATATAAAAACCTGCCCTGGTATTCTGCCGGCTGGAAACTGCCGGTAAGGTTGATGCTGGACTGTACTGCAGCGTTGAAACACCTGGTACATGGCGACAAAGGTTTTTTTGTGGCAATCATACAGGCTCATTTTCATTTTTGGAAGTGGATTTTTGCAGCAAAGAAAACAAAACTGAAATCTAAAAAAAGAATGATTCATTTTCCCGGAATGTATAATGGAAGTATTGTATGGGAACATTTTGTAAAAAAGAAAAAAGCCTTTTCAGAAATTATTAGCCTCAAATAATTATTTTTAAACATTAAGCCCTTATTTTTGCACGGAAAATCAATAAAGTATGCATCAGGAAATTATCGATAATACACACAAGGATTTTGGCCACAACTGGGTTTCATCATCCCGTTTCATCTGGTTTTGCCAGGTTTTTTTAATCATTGCATTCGTATTGGGCGGATGTTACAGCTTGTATGAGAACAGGTATAAAGGCAAACCAACTGTAAATGTTCCTGAAAGTACTTTGTACAATCCCAAATACAAATAAAATATTTGTTTAAATAGGGGAACATCCCTTATTTTTGCAATCCTTAAAAAAGGAAAAGTTCTTTAAGCATTTGTTGATTTAGTTATTATTATAATATAATGTAAATCTTCAAATTTTAATTGCGGAAGTAGCTCATTTGGTAGAGCACGACCTTGCCAAGGTCGGGGTGGCCGGTTCGAGCCCGGTCTTCCGCTCAGATTTTAATCCCGACATTGCTCGGGATTTTTTTTCAAAAATCGTGTCACTCGGGTGGTGGAATTGGTAGACACGCAGGACTTAAAATCCTGTTTTCAGTAATGAAAGTGTGGGTTCAACTCCCATCCCGAGTACTTAGCCCCAACTTAACAGTTGGGGTTTTTTTTATATTTTGTGCTACTTAGTGTCTTAGTGCCTTTGTGGCATTATTTTTTTGCCACAAAGACACAAAAGCACAAAGAAGATTAATGTTCTCTGCATATATTGTATCTTGAAATCAGCAAAGCCTGTAAAATAAAGAAATGCTACAAAAAATTGCACCTGTACTTCCCGCACATGATATTTCAGCAACCAATGTATTTTTCCGGAATAAACTCAAGTTCACAACCATCAATTACGGAAATTACCTGGTGGTAAAAAAAGATAAAATAGAATTTCATTATTATCAATGGCAGGGGGAAGGAAAGTTAGTTCCTGCATCCTGTTATATTTTTGATGACAATATAGAAGACCTGTTTGCAAAATTTTCTTCCATGGATATCATGAATCCAAAAGGTAATCTGCGGAACAATTCCTGGGGTAAAAAGGAATTTCAAATATTGGATAATAATGGAAATGTGTTGAGGTTTGGTTCGTAGTTTATATAAGATACAAGATACATCATACAAGATACATCATACAAGATACATCATACATCATACATCATACATCATACATCATACATTAAAGTGAAGTTTCGCAAGTTAGTGACTTAACTATGAACTATAAACTAATAAACTTCTTTACTGAATCTTAATAACCTTTTCTTCAATCAATGCAAAAACATGCTCACCCGGCCTGGGTTTTATGGGATG
>JAGPDJ010000200.1 GCA_018057635.1 Ferruginibacter sp.
GTATTGTGTAGGGAAGCGTGCATCACCGTATTTGAGGTCAGAAAGCTGGGTAACCTGGTTCAGTTCGGCTTTGTCTCCAAAATCGGTGATCAGGAAAATGTTAAATCTTTTATTACTGGGTAGTACCGTATCGGCAGATTTCGCTGAAGCCGATGGCCTGTTGCTGGAAAAAATGATACCGGTTTTATTGGGGAATGATACAAAAGAAGCATCCAGGTCATCGTACACATCATTGGTGATCTGTTGTGCTTTTTCTTTTTCAATGTTGTATGTATAAATATCGGTGTGGCCATTTTTAACAGCAGATAAAAGCAACGTTCTGCTATCCAGCATGTACTTTATATCCTGCACCTGGTCGAATGTGGCAGTAAGATCGATCTTGTATTGTTTGATCCTTGTTACAATATCATACACAAATAATTTAAGCCTGCCTTCTTCTACATAAACCACAGATATTCTTGTTCCTTTGGGGTCCCAGGCCATGAGCGGATAGTTGGGGTTTATCTGGTTTTCATAAGTGCGCACACCATATTTAAGCAAAGTCTTGGTTTCAAAATCTTCACTTAAAATAACCCGTACGATCCCTTTTTTATATTGAGTAACAACATAAGAGCTATTGCGCTTGTTGGGATTTACGTTAAAGCGGAAGTAATTCAGTCTTTTACTGATGTCAAATCCTTCAATATAATTCCCTTTCGGGTATCCTCTTCTTCGTGCAATATCCTGGTAATATTTTTCGTCCTGGTATTCCATGAATTCAACCAGCAGTTCTTTGAATTTCTTTTTTGTTATCTGTACACTTGCCTTGTTTAAATTCTTATAGATCCTTGCCAGGTAAAGGAAATAGGTAACATTTTCCTTTTTGTATTTCTCTTCAATAAAGAACCAGAAAGCATGTCCGGCCAGCAATGGTTTTTGAAAGGAAAGGGAGGAAAACTTGCTGTAGTTACCAGATAAAATTTCACTTTTTAATTCATCGTCAAGTTCTGCACTCCAGTTTTCACCAAGGTATGCAACATAACCATCTGTGAGCCATTTAGGCAGATCAAGTAAAGTTTGGTTTCCGGCAACTTCACCGATATCGTCTCCAAACAACACATTTTTGGTGATCACATCAGCGATTCCCTGGCGTACCTGTCTTTTTAAATTGGCATGATTGGCATCAAAATAAACAACCATTTTATTATTAACAAGTTGCGTAGTTCCGCCGGTTTGTAATAAATCCGATTCAAGGCCAATATTTGTTTGCTGCATATCTGCAAACTGGTTGTACACAATGATATTAGCCCTTCTTTGCAAGCTGTATTCGGCTGAAGCTTCCAGTTCAGGCAATTCCTTTTCGGCACTTTGTGCAATGAATTTTGCAAGTTCCTGTCCACCCTGGTAAAAGAAAACATTGAAATTCCTCGTTTGGTAAAACTGCCATTTGAATTTTTTATACTGAACCCTGTTCTTGCCAAATGTTACTGAATTCACCTGTGCACTAACCGAATATCCTGCTATTATTAAAAGAATTGGAAAAAGGATTTTTCTGCTGAACTTTGCCATACTGATTAATTGAAATTGATCATTAAAATTACTTCATTCGAAGTAATCATTGAAAACATTTTAAAATAGTTCATGTTACAAATAAAATTATTCGAATTTAGCCCAATACAGGAAAATACATATGTGCTTTACAATGAGTTTAACGATTGTTTGATCATAGATCCGGGTTGTTATTATGATGATGAAAAAGATGAACTGGTTAACTTTCTTATAAAGATGGATCTGAAACCGAAAATGCTGCTTAATACGCATTGTCACCTGGATCATGTATTTGGAAATAAATTTATTGCAGAAAAATTCGGACTTACACTGCAAATTCACCGGAATGAAAAATTGGTTCTGGATTTTGCACCCAAGAGCGGGCTGTTGTATAACCTGCCTTTTGACAATTATAATGGCGATTTTATTTACCTGGAAGAAGGAAATAAGATCTTGCTGGGCAATGATGAACTAACAGTGATTGAGGCTCCGGGCCATTCACCGGGCCATATCTGTTTTTACTGTGCCGCCCAGCATTTTATCATCAGCGGGGATGTATTGTTCAAACGCAGTATTGGCCGTACCGACCTGCCTGGTGGCGATCACGAAACCTTGCTGAAAAATATCAGGGAAAAATTATTTACACTTCCCGGAGAAACTAAAGTTTACAGCGGGCACGGGCCTGTAACTACCATTGGCGAGGAAAAAAACCGAAATCCCTTTTTTAACTAAACCTCAAACTTCAAACTTCAAACCCCAAACCTCAAACCTCACAACGCTGGCTTTTCCTGGCATATCTCAATTAGCACGCCGTTGGTGTTTTTAGGATGTAAAAAGCAAACCAGTTTGTTATCTGCACCATTTTTTGGCTCTTCGCTTAATAGAACAAAACCGGCATCTTTTAGTCTTTTCATTTCTTCCCTGATATCAGGCACATCAAAAGCAATATGATGCAATCCTTCACCTTTTTTTTCAATGAACCTGGCAATAACTCCATCATTTGTAATGCTTTGTAACAATTCGATCTTCGTCTCGCCGGTTTTAAAGAAAGCAGTATCTACCTGCTCAGATGCTACCGATTCTGTTTTATAACAGTTGGCATGCAATAATTTTTCAAATAAAGGGATAGAAACTTCCAGGTCTTTAACTGCTATTCCTATATGTTCTATGTGTTTCATGTTATGATTTTATAATGTTTGTATGCCGTTTACGAAATCCGTAAATTGATTTACAAGTTAACAATGCTTCCTTCAAAATAAAACCTTTTACAGTAAATTTGCGTTATTAGAATATAGAATTTCTGTAGGAAATATTAAAATTTATCGTATTATATGTTGAAATTACCAATCTACTTAGATAATAATGCCACTACCCAAATGGATCCTCGTGTATTGGAAGCAATGACCCCATATTTTCTGGAACATTTTGGAAATGCAGCCAGTCGTAATCATCCTTTTGGCTGGGAAGCTGAAGAGGCTGTTGATTATGCAAGAGAGCAGGTTGCTAAACTGATTGGTGCCGATCCAAAAGAGATCATTTTTACTTCAGGTGCAACAGAGGCAGATAACCTTGGTATTAAAGGTGTGTTTGAAATGTATGCTGCCAAAGGAAATCATATCATCACTGCAACCACAGAACACAAAGCAGTACTTGATACCTGTAAGCATATTGAAAAAGCTGGTGGAGAAGTTACTTACCTGCAGGTAAACCGCGAAGGGCTGATAGACCTGAAAGAACTGGAAGCCGCCATAAAACCAACAACCATACTAATAGCGATTATGTATGCCAACAACGAAATTGGTACCATCATGCCGATAAAAGAAATCAGCGCTATAGCACGCAAACACGGCGTACTGGTTTTTACTGATGGAACTCAGGCTGTTGGAAAGATACCGGTTGACGTTAACAAAGATGGTATTGACCTGATGGCTTTTACAGGTCATAAAATGTATGGCCCCAAGGGGGTTGGTGCATTGTATGTAAGAAGGAAAAACCCAAGGGTAAAAGTTACTGCACAGATGGATGGTGGCGGACATGAAAGGGGAATGCGCAGTGGAACATTGAATGTTCCGGGAATTGTAGGTTTTGGAAAAGCCTGTGAACTTTGTATGCTGGATATGGAAGCCGATACAAAAAGGATCAGCAAACTAAGGGATAAACTGGAAACGGCCTTATTATTGCTGGAAGAAGCCTATGTGAACGGAAGCAGGGAACAC
This sequence comes from Ferruginibacter sp., assembly GCA_018057635.1. The sequence goes on from JAGPDJ010000200.1 coordinate 3,744, forward strand.
AGACTGCCACATGTGTCAAATATTTCTTTCAAACACGTAGAAGGTGAAGGTTTGTTGATGGGCTTTAACAAGAACATTGCATTAAGCTCCGGTTCTGCCTGTACCTCTGCTTCACTGGAACCAAGCTATGTTTTAAAAGCACTTGGATTGGGCGATGACCTGGCACACAGTTCACTTCGTTTTGGACTGGGAAGGTTTACAACCGAAGAACAAATTGATTATACGATAAAAGCAATAAGTGAAACAGTGATCAAGTTAAGGGATATGAGCCCTTTGTGGGAAATGTACAAAGAGGGAATTGATTTGAGTACGATTGAGTGGGCAGCTCATTAATAAATGTATGATTTATGATCTGTGATTTAAGATTTAGAGGCTTTTCAATCATACATCATACATCATCAATCATAAATAATAATTAACATAAAAATTAAATCGCAATAAAATGGCTTATTCAGAAAAAGTTATAGATCACTACCAGAACCCAAAAAATGTGGGTACGCTGGATAAATCAAGCAAAAGTGTAGGTACCGGGCTGGTAGGTGCTCCGGAATGCGGTGATGTAATGCGCCTGCAGATTGAAGTTGACCAGTCAACCGGTATGATAACCGATGCAAAATTTAAAACATTCGGATGTGGTTCTGCCATTGCTTCTTCTTCTCTTGCCACAGAATGGCTGAAAGGAAAAAGTGTGGATGATGCACTGAAAATTGATAATATGGATATCGTGGAAGAATTAAACCTTCCTCCTGTAAAGATCCATTGCAGCGTATTGGCAGAAGACGCTATTAAAGCTGCAATCAATGATTACCGTGAGAAGAACGGTATGGAAAAAATTAAATTTGAAGAAAGCGTAGTACATTAAACCCCCTCCGCCCCCTAAAGGGGGAACTTATAGCGGAGGAGATTATAGCGAAATAATTATTAAGAAATTTCGAGTAAGTTTTAATTTACAATTCTAATTTCCCCTTTAGGGGTCAGGGGTTATGACAGATAACAGTATTTACATCAGCGACAAAGCAAAGGCAAAGGTTCATCAACTGATGACTGATGCCGGTGTGGCAGCAGATCCGGCTTACTTTTTGCGTGTAGGCGTAGTTGGTGGTGGATGCAGCGGGTTGAGTTACAAACTTGATTTTGATAATGAGGTAAAACCAATGGACCAGGTTTTTGAAGACAAAGGAGTGAAAATTGTAACTGACCTTAAAAGTTTTTTATACCTGGTAAACACAGAACTTGAATTCAGTGACGGATTGAATGGCAAAGGGTTTTATTTTAACAACCCTAATGCCAGCAGGAGTTGTGGCTGTGGTGAAAGTTTTGCTGTATAACCGGTTTATTTTTTTTTAAAAAGCCCGTCTGTTATGCTGACGGGCTTTTTTATGGATTTAACTATTTGAATCTTTTATTATTACAGGTGCAGAGAATTGGGGTTCTTCCATTGCTTCAACTGCGGGCGGTGGTGGAGGCGGAGGCGGCAACTGTCCGTATTTTTTTTCATAGTATTTTCTGTTGGCGTTCCAGGTAGATAATTTTATTTTCTGCGTTTTGCCGTTTTTTGTAATAAATACAGTGTGTAT
>JAGPDJ010000201.1 GCA_018057635.1 Ferruginibacter sp.
AGAACTGCATATAGAACAAGGTCCCATTTTAGATATTGCCAATAAACCAATAGGTGTGGTATCTGGTATTTCAGGGCCTTTATGGCTCACCGTTAAGCTTAAAGGTATGGCAGGTCATACCGGGTCAGTTCCGATGCATCTTCGCAAAGATGCTTTGCTGGGTGCAGCAGAAATTATCGTTGCGGTAAATGAAATTGCAACCCAGGTTCCCGGTAATCCAACAGTAGGTACTGTAGCTACTATCAATGTTTTTCCGGCAAGCAGGAATATCATTGCAGAAGAGTGTGTTTTTACCGTTGACCTGCGTGACATAGACCTCGAAAGGCGCAATAAGTATGAGAAACAATTGCGGGAACGCATAGAAGCTATCACTAAGAAACACCAACTCAGTTACGAGATCACTGAGGATACAAACAGCGAGCCACGTTATTGTGCCAACTGGATCAAAGAGATCATACACAATGAATGCAAAGCATTAAACCTTGATGCTCCTGAATTGATGAGTGGACCATTCCACGACGCACTTGCATTGTCTTATGCATGCGATTATGGGATGATTTTTGTACGCTGTAAGGATGGCATCAGTCATAACCCATTGGAATATGCTTCTTACGAAGACCTTTCACTGGGAGCAGAAGTGCTGTTGGGTACTATTTGTAAAGTGTTGAAAGTATAAATTTAACTATATCCTGAAGTTTAAAAATGTGAAGTGAAATGATTTGATTGTTGTTTTTGTCTGATTCAGCATTTTGGAGAGATCTCTTAACTCCATCCTTTCATACAGGTTAAGATAAGATGACCGTTCCATTTTCCGGATCTTGCTCCTGGCAGATGCAATCTCAGCCTTATGGATGATATTGGCTACACCTGCAAACATGTGATTTATCATAAGCCTTGGTTTTGGGTACACGAATTAGTATCAGGCTTTGAGTTTACCTGGCAGCCTGTACAGAATGTAGGCTCGATTCATTTTGGCAATATCACGGTAGGGTAATGTGATAACGCTGAAATTACACGGAAATTGTGTTGTGTTTGTTAGATAAAATACTGCATCCGGGCTTTAATTGCTGATGATCACCTGCTTTATTTCAGATTCAATGCCTTTTGAAACTTTTATGAAATAAACACCTGCGGAAATTCCGGTTGTGCTGATGTGAGTTTTATTCCCTTTGGATTTTGTATGATATATCTTTTGTCCGGCAGGATTAAATAAACTGATTTCATCTCCTGTTTCAATTCCTGTTATTTCTATATTCCCCTTTACAGGGTTGTTTAAAAGATACCAGTTTCCGGATATTTTGTTTGTTGTTTTTACGATGGCAGAGTGTTGATATTTACCATCAGCTTCAGTCATTTTTATCCTGTAATAATTGATGCCATTGTTAGGATTATTGTCTTGTAAATTGTAGTGTCTTGTGTTTGAGGAAAATCCTGCTGCAGGCAATTCTGCAATTGTATAAAAGTCTGTTCCGTTATGTGATCGTTCCAATTTGAAAACAGCGGTAAATGCTTCTGAATATGTTTTCCAATGAATGATATTTACGTTTTTGTTATTGACGATGGATATGTTACCGAAACTAACAGGTACTGGTGCTGTAATGGTAAAGCTGGCAGTATAATTTACAGGATTGTTATTGTTGTTGTCGTATTTAGTGGTAACGCAACCATTTCCTCCATCTTCACCGGTATATTCATAATAAACTTCCATGGTATAAACGCCGGGAGTATTATTGGTAAGGTCGATATTTACGGGTATTCCGGTACCGGGATTTTGCCATTTCTGATCGCCCGCACTGCAACATCCGCCACCTGACAGAACAGTGTAAGAGCCAAAAAAACTGCTGCATACAGGTGCAAAGCAATCCGAATAAAAACCCAGTACAACTGAAGAAAATACCGGGGAAACAGGCCTTGCGCCAACCGGATAGATCGTATAATTCATAGTTCCGGAACAAACGTTGTCTGATAAGCCCTTGTAAGTCTTTATCTCGGAACCAACAATTTTCAAATTGCCTGTATTTTGTTCAAATACACCAAAATTTGCTCCCTGGAAAGAAACCGATCCTATATCCTGTCCAAGCCCAGGTGCCGTATTGTTATAAAAAGCGCTGCTGCCATTTGTGTTTATATAAACAGCCGAAGCATATAATCCGAATTGAGCATTTGAATTTATAAACGGTATTAACAGGATGAATGCAAACATTAATTTCTTTATCATTTCTAACAGGGAATTTATGTTATAAAAATAATGTTAATCATGCATATAAAGCACCTGGTTAAACAAATTAATCCTGTGAAAAAAGGATGTATAAAAATTTCTTTTAGCTTTTTTTTATTAACATAATAATGGCATCGTTGTTTTGGCATTATTCATATTTATTATATTTGTCAATAAAATAAAAATTAGTGTATGAAAAAAATTTACTTATTGGTGGCGCTTGTTTTTCCATTGCTTGTTTCAGCTCAAATGCAAAAAACAGGTAACCTTACCATTTTTTCTGAAGATGGTTATAAATTCTTCCTGGTGTTGAATGGTGAAAAACAGAATGATGTGGCACAGGCAAACCTTCGCCTGGAAGAATTGCCCCAGCCTTATTACAATGCCCGGATCATTTTTGCCGATTCAACCATTTCACCTATCTCTAAAAATAACCTGCTGATTGCAGATGCAGATGGAGCAATGATGGATGTTACCTATAAGATCAGGGTTGATAAAGCCCGTAAAGCCAAATTGAATTACTATTCATCAATTGAAGTTAAACAGGATTATATTCCGCCTGCAGGAGTTCATGTGTATCATTATGGCAGGCCTTCCTCTGTGCAGGTAAGCAATGGAACAGTACTTACAACTACCACAACAACAACCAACGGTGTTAATGCCAATGTAAATATCAATGGTGTTAGTATGAATGTTTCTGTGAATGACCCGGGTTTTTCTGAAACCACCACAACTACTACAACCACCACAACAAATTCTTCCGGCAATACCAATTCTAATAATAATTCCGGTTCTGAATGTAATGGCTGGCCAATGAATTCATCAAACTTTGCTGCGGCATTAAAAACAATTGGCAACAGCAGTTTTGATGAAACCAGGCTTAATACAGCAAAGAGTATTTCTGCAAAAAACTGCCTGTCAAGCGACCAGGTAATGAAAATATGCAACCTGTTTAGTTTTGAAGAATCAAAACTGGTTTTTGCTAAACATGCTTACAACCGTACTACAGACAAGAAAAATTATTTTAAAGTGAATGATGTGTTTTCTTTTGATAGCAGCAAAGAAGAACTCAATAATTTTATCAGCAACGAATAAAATCTGAATTTCAGTAAATAAAGCCTTCCTGTATTAAACCGGGGAGGCTTTATTTATAATCTATGTGCAGTTTTTCGAAAAAAGATATTTCATCCGTTTCCTTTACCTCACCCGGTTGTAAATTATCCAGCCTCATATCTTCTATGGATATCCTGATAAGCCTTTTACAACGGTGACGTATAGCTGCCATCATTTTTCTTACCTGCCTGAATTTTCCTTCTGTCAGGGTAATCAATAACCAGCTGTGTTTTCCGAACTCCGCAGGGCTGTGTGCGTGAGTATATATTTTTTCCGGATTTTCCACCAGCTCAACTTCGCAGGGCGGAGTTATATAAGTTACACCACCTTTGATCCTGATACTTACACCTGTTCTTAATTTTTCAAGCTTCTCCTGTGTTATATCATTGTTTACCTGGACCAGGTAAATGCGTTTGTGTTTTTTTTCACCCAGGAATAGCAACCGGGTAACTTTTTTATTGGTTGTGAGCAACAACAATCCTTCCGAGTTAATATCCAGCCTGCCAATGGCATGTGTGCCTTCGGGGAAATCAAAATCAAGTTGCCCTATTAATCCAACATCATGACTGCTGATAAACTGGGACACCATATTCACAGGTTTATTGAGTATAAAATAGCGATGTACTTGTTCCATTGATCTCCTGCAGGTTTAAATGGTGCGAAATGGTTAATTAATCTGCAATTTTATGCTTTTTAGGCATCTTTATAAGATGTTCGTTGTAGCTTTACCAACTTCTGAAGAATTTGCAAAGTATGCCTGCTATCAAAAAGTCACTTATTTTAATTTTCATGTTGTTGAGTGGCTTCATTCAGCAGGGGCTTTTTGCACAATGTACAAGCCCCGTTAGCAGTTTTCCTTATTTTGACGATTTTGAAGCCAGTAATGGCAACTGGGTAAAGAGCAATTCGGATCATTGGGAATGGGGGCAAATATTTACAAAACCGGTAATAACTGCAGCAGCCTCAGGCACCAAATGCTGGTTGGTTGGCGGATTTTCAACAAGTTCTTATAACAGCGGCAATTCTTTTCTGCAAAGCCCTTGTTTTGATATTTCAGCATTAATAAATCCGCAGGTTTCTTTTAAGATTTTCTGGGAAACAGAAAGACGTTTTGACGGTGCCGCTTTTCAGTATTCACTTGATGGCGGATCAAACTGGCTAAACCTGGGGTCTGTAAACTCTAATGCAAATTGTGAAGGTAGTAACTGGTTTAATGTTGACCCGGTTAATTTCCTGGCTGGCCCGGGCTGGTCGGGTAATATCCAGTCTACTTCCGGTTCATGTGTGGGCGGAGGCGGAAGCGGATCCTGGCTAACGGCAACGCATAGTCTTTTAGCTATTGCCGGTGCCACGGAAGTTATTTTCAGGTTTAGTTTTGCGGCCGGACTTACCTGTAACGAATTTGATGGTTTTGCAATGGATGATTTTGAAATAGGAGAAGCAGCTCCAAACAGCGTTGATTTTAATTATACATGCAGTGCAAATAGTGCTGTTGCATTTAATAGTTCTATAACAGGTTGTAAAACGGGGTTATCATGGGATTTTGGTGATCCTGCATCCGGTTCAAATAATACTTCTTCAGTTGATAATCCCACGCATTCTTTTTCTGCTCCGGGAAATTTTACAGTAACGCTAACAACAAATTTTGTTTCGGGGCCACCCATCGTAATCACTAAAAATATTTCAGTAATTGCCGTTTCAGCATCCCTGGTTGGTTCTATAAGATGTAATAGTGATCAATCTGTAAATATTACGGCAAATGTAAATCCACCTGGCACTTATAATTACAGCTGGGATACAAATCCTGTTCAAACAACTGCAACCATTAACAATATGGGTGCAGGCACTTATACGGTTACTGTTTCCGGAACAAACGTATGTAGTGTTTCGTTACCGGTAACACTTGTTCAGCCGGCCATGTTAACACAAATCCTAAACATTTCAGATGCAACCTGCGGTTCAGGAAACGGCGTTG
>JAGPDJ010000202.1 GCA_018057635.1 Ferruginibacter sp.
CTTCAAACTTCAAACTTCAAACTTCAAACTTCAAACTTCAAACTTCAAACTTCAAACTTCAAACTTCAAACTTCAAACTTCAAACTTCAAACTTCAAACTTCAAACTTCAAACTTCAAACTTCAAACAACTACTTCGTCGGTTCCTGCAACACATCAATAAACTCACTGCTTGCCGCTTCCATCCTGTTGGCTGCCCGGTTGATCTGTGTATCAAGGTAGCTATGTGCAAGATAAGCCAGCATACCAATGATCAATCCACTTGCTGATGTGATTAGTTTAATATACATCGCATCAGCGATCTGGCTGATGGAAGGATTGCTGATTGTTGCAAATTCCTTTAATAGTATTACAAGCCCAACGATGGTTCCCACAAATCCGAATAAAGGAGCAATACGTGCAATAACCGAAAGCATGGTCAGGTTCTTTTCCATTTTATACATTTCCAGTTTGCCAACAATTTCCATACTTCTTTCAATGGCATCAATAGGTTTACCGATCCGTTGAATACCCTTATCGATCATTCTTGCAATAGGATTGTTGGTGTTTTTTGTAAGGCTCCTTGCTGCAGATATATTGCCATTGCTGATGTGATCGCGGATGATACTCATAAAATTATCATCGATCTTTCCCATTTTACGGATCACCAACAATCTTTCAATGAAAAAATAGACAGCCAGTGCAAACAATATCCCCAAAGGAACCATCAATGGACCGCCTTTACTAAGCAATCCCCAAACTGATTCTACTTTTGCTGCAGATACTGCTGAAGTACCTACGCTATCTACCTGTAAAAAAATATCAAACATAAATTGTGATTATTAGCTGAATATGTAATTATATTTTGAATACTTGTTTATCATGTAATTCTGAACTGCAATAAAACGAACTAATTGCGCAATGCTGCATAATAAACTGTTAATGTTGCTTCCACACTGCCAACATTTGAATTCCAAAAACATCAGATTAATTGAATAAATAAAAAAGTGCCGCAATGATACGACACTTTTTTATGCATATCTTTTTCTGAACTATTTTTTTGATTCCAGTTGCTGCATTGCCATGATCTGTTTCATGGTCTTCTCCATGCCATCACTTCCGCCATCCAGGAATATTACATTGCCTTTACCGTATTCTGCAAAGTTCTTGATCGCTTCCACCCACATGCTGAACAAAATAACATTGGTATCTAAATTAGCCTGCTTCATTTCTGATGCAGCCTGGCTCATACCTTTTGCCACTTCTTCCCGGAATAATGCAACACCTTGTCCGCGTAACTGTGCCGCCAGCCTTTCTGCTTCAGCTGCAATCTTGATGGCATTACCTTCTGCTTCGGCCGATTTTGTTTTGGTGATCAGCAAAGCCTGGCCTTCATTTTCTGCGGCTGCCTTCAGGTTATTGCTGGCAACCACTTTACTCATACTTTCTATGATTGCCTGGTCAAAAGTAATATCATTTATCTGGAGGTCTTTCAGGTGGTAACCCCATTCTTCCAGGGATGAATCTACATGCTCTTTTACAAACTCAACAATATCTCTTCTCAATCCAAGAATTTCTGATTGTTTACGGGTAGCCACAAACGCCCGGATATTACCTTCAATGGTTCTAACCAATGCCTGCATCAAATCTTTGTCGCTGATGAATTTGAATGCAACTTTCTGAATCGTTTCTGCAGTTTCATTCTGAACAGAATATAAGAGCATCGATTTAAAATAAACATTTGCCTGGTCGATGGTAACAGCCTGGAATTCCAATTCTACCGACCTGTTTTGGATGCTTACTTTTTTATATATCTGCTCCAGGAAAGGTATCTTGAAATTCAATCCCGGATACATGATCCTGCGGTATTTACCAAACATGGTAACAACACCAATGAGGCCCTGATTGATAGTAACAAAACATCCCAATAATGCAACTATGATCAATATGATCCACCAATAATCTCTTAAAAATTCCATAATTATTTAAATTTAGTGTAAGGTAGTATTTTTTGTTGTACACAAGTTATCGCTAATGTAAGATGTATGATGTATGATGTATGATGTATGATTTCCACAAATCATAAATCATACATCTCATATCATACATTTTTATCAAGTTTTCTCTTCCCAAACCATCCCCAAATGAACGATCGTTTCAGCAGCTTTCACCATATCATTCACCCCAATCCATTCCAGTTTGCTGTGAATATTCTGCATGCCTGTAAAAATATTCGGACAAGGTAATCCCATAAAACTCAGCCGGCTGCCATCTGTTCCGCCACGGATACTTTCAGTCTTCACTTTCAAGCCCGTTCTTTCAATGGCTTCTGAAGCGTAAGCTGCAACCTGTGGATGTTTATCCAGCACTTCTTTCATATTGCGGTATTGTTCTTTGGCAATATATTCCATAGTTACACCTTTATAACCGGCAACCACATCTTCAGCAATTTTTTTCAACCTGCTGTGATGGGCAGTTAATGTTTCTGTTTTAAAATCCCTTACTATAAACCCTATCGTTGCCTTTTCTGCAATGCCGGAAATTGAAACCGGGTGAACAAAACCCTGTTTTTCAGATGTTGTTTCCGGGCTCCATTCATTTTTTGGCAATGCGTCTAATACAGCACCGGCAATCTTGATTGCGTTTACCAGTTTATCTTTTGCATAGCCGGGGTGTGCTATCACTCCATTTATGATGATGCTTGCGCCATCTGCACTAAAAGTTTCATCTTCCATGCTGCCTGCCTCACCTCCATCCAGTGTATATCCAAAATCTGCACCCAGCTTTTTCATGTCTATTTTGGCTGTTCCTTTTCCAACCTCTTCATCGGGTGTAAATACGATTCGGATAGCGCCATGTTTTACAGACGGATTACTGATGAAATACTGTGCTGCCTGCATGATTACTGCAACACCCGATTTGTCATCAGCACCCAGCAAAGTATTGCCGCTGGCAGTAATGATATCTGAACCAATATGGTTTTCCAGGTAAGATGAATCCGATTTCCGTAAAACCTGTGTATGATCATCCGGAAGAACGATATCAGTACCGTTATAATTTTTATGCAGCAAAGGTTTCACATTCGTGCCACTGCAGTCGGGTGCTGTATCTACATGGCTGCAGAAACAGATAACCGGGATATTTTTTTTATCACTGTTGGAGGGAATGGTTGCATATACATACCCGAATTCGTCCATATCCACATCGCTCAATCCCATTTGTTTTAATTCTTCAAATAACAGCTTACCCAGGTCTTTCTGTTTTTCCGTTGTAGGAAAATTGTTGCTTTCGGGATCACTTTGTGTATCTATCTGAACATAACGCATGAAGCGTTCTGTTAATGCTTCTTTATTTATATTAATCATTTGTTTTTTTTTGTACCGGCAAATTAACTAATAAGAAGTGAGAAATGAATGATAAGAAAATAAAAAGCAGCCTACTTTCGTAAACTGCTAATATAAATATTGCTTTTAGAAACGGTAAAATCTTTACCCTTCACCTATTTCAACCAACTCTATGTCAAAAACCAGTTCCTGCCCTGCCAAAAAATGATTGGCATCAAGGACTACCACATCTTGCCTTACTTCAACTACAACAACAGGAACAGGTTGCCCTTGTTGGTTACTGAGTGTTAAGGTCATGCCAGGCTCCAGTTTCATATCTGCGGGAACATTTTCCAGCGGAAATTCAATGATGGCTTCTTCAACCCTTTCTCCATATCCTTCCTCAGCCGGGATATTGATTGTTTTTTTATCACCTTTTACCATTCCCGGTAAGGCAGCATCAAAGCCTTTTATCATTTGCCCGGCACCAACGGTAAATTCGAGTGGTTCCCTTCCTGCAGAAGAATCAAATTGTTCACCGGAAGTTAGTTTGCCGGTATAATGCACTTTTACTACATCACCTGCTTTTACTTGTTGCATAATTTTTCTGTTTTTTGTTTTTGCTGATGAAATGCTCACCAGCATCCCCGCAAAAACTCAAAATTTCATTTTAAAAAATTGAACTGCTGAAGAGAAATGCGAAATTAGGAAAAAACTTAAATGTTAGTTATTATTTAATATTATGAATGGTTAACTATTTATTAAAAACTTTAGTCAACTTTGATTAATGAAGCATTTATCAAACCTCATTTTTCCTTTGTTATTACTGCTGGGTTTTTCATGCACGGCGCAAAAACAATTAGCCGGTACAAACTCAGTGATAACAGGTGCCGACAGGATGGAAGTTTACCTGCCTTTTTTACAGGATAAAGCTGTTGGTGTATTTGCCAACCATACCAGCATGGTTAAAAATTCACATCTCGTTGATACATTGCTGAAAAGGGGTATCAGGGTTGTAAAAATATTCGGCCCCGAACATGGATTTCGTGGAAAAGCAGATGCCGGGGAAACTGTTACGGACGGCATTGATGCTAAAACCGGTATACCTGTGATCAGCCTGTACGGCAATCATAAAAAACCCACAAAAGCAGACCTGAAAGACCTGGATGTCCTCGTTTTTGATATACAGGATGTGGGTGTCCGTTTTTATACGTATATCTCCTCACTGCAGTATTTCCTGGAAGCCGCCCTGGAAAACCACAAACCACTGATGATTCTTGACCGGCCAAATCCAAATGGTTTTTACGTTGACGGGCCAGTATTAGATACAAATTTCAGGAGTTTTATCGGCATGCAACCGGTACCGGTAGTTTATGGAATGACGATCGGCGAGTATGCGTTGATGTTAACAGGTGAAAATCTTTTATCGGATGAAGCTAACAGGATAAATGCCTATAATATAACCACAAAGCCAAATGCAGACACTCCTTTTCATGTAACGGTAATCAAGTGTAAGAACTACGACCACAATACAAAGTATACATTACCCGTGAACCCTTCGCCCAACCTGAAGCAGATGCAAAGCATATACCTGTACCCTTCTACCTGTTTTTTTGAAGGAACGGTGTTAAGCGAAGGCCGTGGTACTGACAAGCCTTTCCAGGTATTCGGGCATCCCAAACTACCAAAAAACCTGTATTCCTTTACACCTAAACCGAATGAAGGCGCAAAAACCAGCAAGTGTTTTTATCAGCAATGTTATGGCTGGGATCTTTCCGGCAGCAATGAAGCAGTACTTACAAAACTGGGCGGAAAAATACAGCTAAGCCATTTGATAAACGCCTATGAATTGTTCCCGGGTAAAGACAGTTTTTTTCTTGCAAATAATTTTTTCAATAAACTTGCAGGCAATGACAAACTGATGCAACAAGTTAAGAAAGGCATTCCGGAAGCTGATATCAGGAAAAGCTGGGAACCTGCTTTAT
>JAGPDJ010000203.1 GCA_018057635.1 Ferruginibacter sp.
GGCCATCTTCATGAGCATTCCTGTCATAACACTGCGTACAAAAACATGCGGATTTTTATTATGCAGCCCTTTCAGCTGAATAATCATAGAGAGAATGCTTATGAAAAAAAGCAACACATTGGCAATTAGCAACACATAAGGATCTACCTGAAAATTTTCAAGCAGCTTAAACAATGCGAGGAATGAAATACTGAAGAAAACAAATGTGATGATGAGTGGAGACAACAGCCGGGCAGTAAGATTCATGAATAGTCATTTTTTGCTGGCAGTGTCAATGATTATTTTTATGATCACTCCCAGGATCAGGAGCAAAGGTAAAACCCAAACGGCTAATGGCATTTTTATTTTAAGCCATTGATCCAGTTTTAACCCTGCATAAAGAGCCAGCCCTATCCCAACCAGGAATTGTGTAGCCAATCCGGCATTTTTCCACAAGAGGTTGTTACCAGGTTTATTCATTTACGGCCTTGCCTATTTCTATATTTAATTCTACAATATTGGCGCCCATATGGCATTCTCCATTAAAACTTGCAGTTGATTCTATTTGTAATTTACCGGTGTGGATATTGCCCTCTACTACCGCCTTACCATGCAGGTGTAACAGGTCATTTACTTTTACCTTGCCAAGCACTTTTCCAAGAATATCAGCCTGCCGAGCAATAATGTCACCTTCAATAACAGCTTCGGGACCCAGCAATACCTTCGACCTGCAGGAAAGGTTTCCTTTTAAAATACCGTCAATCCTGATATCTCCGATACTTTCTATATTTCCCGAAATTACCGAACCTGCGCCTATAATTGTGGTTGAACCAACAGGTGTTTCTGCCGAAGATGGCCTTGATCTGGAACTAAACATGGTTTCATAGTTTTGGATGTTAAACAATAAGTGCTTTCATTTAACGAATTTCCCGGCATTTTAGTCTAATCTTCTGCAATTTCCAGTTTTGGCATGTTTAATTTCACCGTATCCATTTTAACAATATTTCCTTTAAGAACTTTTTGTAAATCTTCGTAATATTTATTCTGTTGATTTAGAGCATGTTCCATAGAATCTGTTCTAATTTTCAAAATCCTGTATTCTTTTATTTGCTTCGCATCTCCATAACCGGAACCTGGTAAATAATACCGCAATGGTGTAAAAATGATCAGGGAAGCTGTAATTGCAATCATCAGGATAAATAAAGTACTCATCACAATATAAACACTTATCCTGGTTAGCTTGAACTTAACCACTTCTTCATAAGTATCTTCATTCATTACCACCAGCCGGTAATGGTTTCGAAGTCGTTTCAACGTACTATTTGTATCCAGCTTTGCCATATCATGGTTAATAATGTTTAAAATTAAGAAACAGGCACCAAATGAAAGAATATTTTAGTTATGCTACCGTTATACTTTTTTAAAATTTGAATACACTTATTCGCCCGGGAGAACATTCACAAAAAATTGTATTTCACAGCTTTAAATTTGATCTATGGATTGCAAAAAATAACCGATATTTAGCCCCGTTATATAATTAAAATCATTCATGCCACACAGAAAGCATTTTTCAGTTTTGTTTTTTTTCATCCTGGTTATTTCTTCCGGTACTGTTTATGCACAGCCAACCTGGACTTTTGACCCATTTGGAAGGGAAAAAAAACCAGAAAAATACGAGGACAAAAAACTGGCATCAGAAAAAACAGCCGATAAGAAATTTACAACATTCAGAAGGTTCTTGCAGAATACAACAACCCATTATAATTATTTCTTTAATGCCCAGAATAAAATAGATGCTGTAATAGAACGGGCAAAGATCTCCAATACCGATGATTTTTCTAAACTGCTGGCTTTTTATCCTTATACCCTGGATAATACCGCATCACAGAAAACCGAACTTGATTCTGTGATCTATAAGGCAACAGCTGGTATTTTATTGCATGACCTTCGTTCCGACTGGGTAGATAATATGTACCTGCTCATTGGTAAATCTTATTACTTCAGGAAGGAATTTGATTCTGCAGCGCTCACTTTCCAGTTCATCAATTATAACCTTTTTCCCAGGAAAAAGAAAGAAGATGATAACCGGATTGTAGGAACAAACCAGTCGGCTAAATCGAGTATATTATCAATTGCTGATAAAGAAAAAAGAAATATAATAGATAAAACCATCAGCCGGCCACCAAGCAGGAATGAAGCCCTGATATGGCTTGCCCGAACATTTGTTGATCAGAAAGAATATGGGGATGCTGCAGGAATGATCAATATTCTTAGAAATGACCCCAACCTCCCTAAACGTTTACAAAACGACCTGGAAGAAGTGGATGCCTATTTGTTTTACATGCAGGAAAATTACGACAGTTCCGCCGTTCACCTGGAAAAAGCACTAACCACTGCCGATACCAAGCAAGACAAGTCAAGATGGGAATTTTTACTCGGACAATTATATGAAATGAGTGGAAAATTTGACAAAGCATCAGCTTATTATGCCAAAGCTTCCAAACATACAGTAGATCCGGTAATGGATATTAATGCCAGGCTTAACAATGCCAAGATGTATAAGGACAATGGCAATACCCGTGAGCTTGATAACAGCATCGCCAAATTGCTAAAAATGGCTAAGCGTGACCGTTATGAAGCATACCGGGACATCATTTATTATTCTGCTGCAAAAATGAGCCTGCAAAAGCCTGATACCGGTAATGCAAAAAAACTGCTTTCTAAAAGTGTGAAATATAATACAGCGAACCAGGCTTACCGGAATAAAGCATTCCTTCAGCTGGGTAATATTGCATACGACGAACACCAGTATAAACTTGCTTCATCTTATTACGACAGCCTGCAACTGGAAGACCCTTCTATAAAAGAAGAAGCAGCACTTATCAGTGCCAGGAAAAACACACTCACCAATATTGTGGCCCTGGTGAATATCATTGAAAAAGAAGACAGCCTGCAACGTATCGCAGCTATGCAACCGGCAGACCGGGATGCATTTATAAAAAAATTACTGAAGAAATACCGGAAAGAAATCGGACTGAAAGAAGAGGATAATTCTTCCGGTGGCGCCATGTTAACCGGATTCAGCAATAAGTCAAATGAACCTGTTGATCTTTTTGCAGCAGCTTCCAAAGGCGAATGGTATTTTTATAATAACAGTATGAAGTCGAAAGGTTTTACAGATTTCAAAAGCAAATGGGGCAAAAGAGATAATAAAGATAACTGGAGAAGGAAATCAGCAGCAGCAATACAAGCCGGGCTAAACCTGAATGGGAATATTGATATAGACGCACCGCCAGATTCAACGCTGGGTAAAGATCCGGGCCAATCTAAACCGGTGGAATTCACTTACCAGGCATTTATGGAAGACCTGCCCCTGACGCCGGAAAAAATAGACAGCAGCAACAGCAATATAGCCAGGAGTTTACTTTCACTGGCAAAGTTATTCCAGAATGAACTGGAAGATTACCAGGAAGCCATAAACACATACGAAAATTACCTGCAGCGTTTTCCTGAAAGACTTGAAAACGGTGAGGTATACCTGGGATTATATTTTTGTTACAACAAACTGGGCAATACAGCCAAATCAGATTACTATAAAAATCTTTTAACAAACAAATTTGCTGGTAGTAATGCGGAAAAAATGCTCAGCAATCCTGCAGCTTTAAAGCCGAGTGAAAAGAACCCGGATGTTACCAGGCGATATGAAGCCATTTATGACATGTTTATAGAAGGCAAATTTGCCGAAGCAACTGAAGCAAAGAAAAGGGCCGACAGTATTCATGGTAAAAATTACTGGACTCCCCAGCTGCTTTACATTGAAGCAGTGAGTTACATTAAGCTGAAAAACGACAGTTCTGCAGTTGTTGTGCTCAACAATATAATCAGCCTTTACCCATTATCTCCTTTAAAGGAAAAGGCTTTGAATCTCATTGAAGTTTTAAAAAGAAGGAGTGAAATTGAAACATACCTTACTAACCTGCAGGTTACAAGGGCAGAAGAAGACAAGATTCTGATTTCCGAAAATAACCAGGTGGTTATTCAGAAGGCAGCGCCTGTGGTAAAACCGGAAATTAAACAAATGGCGCCGGTAAACAAACCGGTGATGCAAAGCGACAGCATCAAGGCACTACCTGGGATGGTTAGTGGTTCTTTTAAATGGGAGTCAGATAAGCCACACTATGTTATTATGATCCTGCAGAAAGTAGACGGTGTTTATGTAAATGAAGCAAAGAATGCATTTGCCCGGTATAACAGGGAAAAATTCTACAACAAACCGATCAATATTAACAAGGATGTGCTGGATGGGGAAAGGGCAATGCTGGTATTTGAACCGTTCCCTTCACCGGAAGATGCCATGTTGTATTTTGATAAGATAAAAAAAGCAGCTCCATCTGAGGTTTCATGGTTGCAGGCAAATAAATATTCATTCATTGTGATATCTGCCAATAACCTGCAGTTGCTGAAAACCAACAAAGACATGAATTCGTATAAAACACTTTTAAATAACCTGTATCCCGGTAAGTTCTGATCATGAAGCAATTTCATGTTTGTATTCTTTAATCTTTGAAATCTGAAAACGATCTATGACCCGTTCAGTTAGAATATTATGGCGTTTGTTCTTTGCAGGTTTTGGCCTGTTCCTTGTTATGATGCTTTGTGCCAATTTTGGTTTATTCGGCAAAATGCCTTCCATTAAGGAACTGGAGAATCCGGAAGCCGACCTGGCAAGTGAAATTATAAGCAGTGACGGGCTGCTGATGGGTAAATACTATTCAGAGAACAGGAGCGAAGTTAAGTACAGTGAAATTTCTCCCAATATTATCAATGCACTGATAGCAACAGAAGATGAACGTTTTTATGATCATTCAGGCATAGACGCCCAGGCCTTGGCCCGTGTGGCGTTTACTGCAGGTACACAGGGTGGAGGCAGTACCATCACACAACAGGTAGCCAAAATGATGCTGGGACAGGGAAGGGGTAATATATTAAAAAGAGGCATTGATAAATTAAAGGAATGGATCGTTGCAGTAAAACTTGAAAGGAATTTCACTAAGGAAGAGATCATAACCCTTTACCTGAACAGGGCTCCATGGGGGAATGTATATGGCATCCGCAATGCTTCCCGTACTTATTTTCAGAAGGAACCCAAAGATCTTAAAATTGAAGAAGCAGCTGTGCTCATTGGCATGCTGAAAGGCTTTATATATGATCCCATCCGCTCACCAAAACGTTCTATCGACAGGCGCAATACAGTAATCAACCAGATGGCAGTTGCACATCAGAAATTTCT
>JAGPDJ010000204.1 GCA_018057635.1 Ferruginibacter sp.
CTGAGACCCAAAAAAGTATTTTCATGATTTCAATTATCAAAGCGACAGTTAACGACTATAAGCCAATTGTAGAAATTGGTAAAATTTCAGTGGAGGAATCTCACAGAGAAAGCTGTTCAGCTAAAGAGATGAACGAGTATTTGGATAAACATTACAATAAAGAGGTGATCCAGGAAGAACTTAGGGATGAAAATAATATTTATCACATTATATATTATAATGGTATTCCTGCCGGATTTTCCAAGATCATATTGAATGCCCCACATACAAATATTCAACAACTAAATATCACTAAATTAGACAGGATATATTTATTGAAAGAATACTTTAATCTTAAACTGGGCCTTCAGCTATTAAATTTCAATATTGAATTATCAAAAAGTAATCATCAAACAGGTATTTGGCTATTTACATGGGTTGGCAATAAAAGAGCCGTTGATTTCTATCTTAAAACATGATTTTCTATTGTAGGCAGCCATCAATTTAAAGTTACTGACACACATTACAATCTAAACCATCAGATGTTTCTCAATTATAATAATACGATATAAAGTAAACTTATCACTTAGGGCAGATCAGCCAGCAGTGCATTTCCAAGATCCAGTCCGTGTTTAATTCTGCCTGGCAGAAATAAAACAGCTAATTTTTAATTGCAGTATTTGTAAATGAATCAACTAATTTTCTTTTAACAGGGTCGAAAAGAAGCAGCTTGGTTACATTTTCCCGTATAACCTTGTTGTCTTCTATAATGCTTACTTTGATCTTTTCCACATAACTGGTTTCTGTAAAGTTAATAAGATTAAATCCAGGTGGTATCACCCTTACAGGTGGTTTTGAAGAAGAAACGGGTTCAAATATATTGAGCCGAATTGCATACCTGCAGACTTTATTATATTATCCTTCTTTGTGCGGATGTGAATATTTCCTTTATTTAATAACATTTCTTAGTCCGGTTTATTAACTTACATTTTCAAATGGCGTACAAAGTAACCCATGCCGTTATGATATTATTTATTTTGTAAGTAACCATTTGAAACAAAGATCATGAAACAATTTTTCCTTCTCATAACATTGATAATACTCACACATAGTTTAGTAAAAAGCCAGCCTGGTGAACCTGCTAAAAGCTTTTCAGGTCACAAAGAACCAATATTAGGAATTGCTCAATCAGCAAACGGAAAATATATTCTTTCGGGAAGTGACGATAATCTTGGGTTTCTATGGAATGAAAATGGAGAAATCATTGATACGATAGATGTACATTTAAAAAGTGTGAATGATGTTGCTTTTTCGCCTGACAATAACCGCTTTATAACTGCAGGTTCTGAAGGCTCATTTGTTATATGGAATATAGACGGCACAAAGGTTGCAACAGTTCCTGCCGACAAAGTATATGTAAAAACAATCACTTATTCAAATGACGGAAAATTCATTTTAAGCGGCGGTGGAGACAACACGGCAAAATTATGGACAGCTGATGGCAAACTGATCAGGATATTTAAAGGGCATTCCTGCACCATTTACCAGGCTTCCTTTTCACCGGATAATAAGTCTTTGATACTTGCAAGTTGCGACAATACTGCATCTGTATGGAACATACAGGGAAAGAAATTAATGGTTCTGAAAAAACATGTAAGTGGAGTAAGTGCTGCAAGTTTTTCACCAGACGGCAAAAGCATATTAACAGCAAGTTTTGATAAAACTGCCATATTATGGAATTTACAGGGTAAACCAGTAATCACTTTAAAAGGTCATTCCGATGAAATTAACCAGGCTGAATTTTCTTCTGATGGTAATACTGTTTTAACAGCCAGTGAGGATGGCACTGCTATGTTGTGGAATACAAAAGGCAAATTAATAAAGGTATTCGGCGAAAAAAATACTGTTGATTACACAGCCGCAATATTTTCAAGTGATGGTGAATATGTAATTGTATCCTCAAAAGATTACAAAATAAACTTTTGGCACCTGCCAAACTAAACGCATCAGATATTCCTTCTCTCTACTATTATCTGACAAATTTACAATGTTTACATTTAAAAAATCAGCAATTAATGTATTTTATCATCTTATGTGATTTATGCAACTTTATCCGGTGATTGTGTAACGCTTTCTATTCAGGTTATTCTACTTTGAGTTAAAATTAAAAAACAATTTAAACTCACTTAAATGAAAGGATTTAAAAGCAATATAGAAAAAGATACTTTGGAGAACAATAACTTCCGAAAAGTTTTATATACAGGAAAACACCTGCAACTTGTACTGATGAGCCTGAAACCAGGGGAAGACATCGGAGCAGAAACGCATCCGGGTAATGACCAGTTTTTCAGGTTTGAAAGCGGCTCAGGAAAATGTATCATTGATGAGACAGAATACGCAGTAAAAGATGGTGATGTTGTTGTTATACCGGCAGGTGCAAAACACAATATCATAAACACAGATGCCAAAACAGATTTAAAAATGTATACTTTATATGGCCCGCCAAATCATAAAGACCATATCAGCAGGGCTACAAAAGAAGATGCTGAAAAAATGAAAGAAGAATTTGATGGCAAGACTACAGAATAAATTAACGCTGCCGGTTATAAATCAAATAAAAGAGGAATATGTTGCCTGGAAAACCAGGTAATATTTAGCATTTCAAAAAGTAGGTCTGCAATAAAGTTCCGTATACTTAACAGTTGAATCAGCTTTCCGGTGCGATATGCCGAAGGGAATAGCATGAAAAGAATTTTGAGCGTTGCATGCATATAACAAACAAATACTTAAAGCATTGCCGGTGTTCAATAATAATATACAGGCAAAATTTATGTAACAAATTTACAGGATTGTGTAACATTTATATTCTGAAACCTGCCAATCTTTACACTTTCAACGGAATTTAAATCATTATACAATATTAATATGGAAACAATACAAAATCAATTGATCCCTTTACAGGAGAAAGTAGCAGCCGCATCTGTTAGCAATGAAATTCACCAGCATAACCCCGGTCTAAAGGCATTATTATCTATGCGTAACTGCCATATTACCCTTGAAAAGGAATATGAGCAATTACTTAACATTGAAGCAGAACTGGTGGCTGTAAACAAATCAGGTTTTATACAAATTACAACACATGGTAATGCCGATATGCAGGCAAACTGGATTGATCAGGATGATTTAATGAATGTGGCTATTACCAGCCTTAATAAATCACTGGAAGCAGAAAAAGATAAAATCGGGAAAAAGGAAGTTACCAATTTTACTGATCTATGGAATTCTTTGTCAGCTGATGTAAAAAAATTAAGAGAAAGCTCAAAAAAATCTGTAAGCCTGGGTTTTGAATTTTTGCCGGACTCATTTCATACAAATTGGAAAGACGAATTTGTTAACATACAAGTCCCGCTTACTGAGCAGCTAATTTCGCATGTTGAGACTTGCATAGTGCTTCTCAGGATGATTGAAAAATACAGCCCTGAAGAATTAGATGTTATTACAAAAATTGTAGTTGATAAAATACCATTGGATTTCACCTATTCAGAAGCATTAGTGTATGAGAAGGATTATTTTAAAGCATTGGTTGATTTTAAGCAGGAATTCAAAGAAGAAAAAAATCTTTGGGATAAGTTCCTGGATATATTAGCGGGCGGCACGCATCAGCAACCATCTGAACACGTGATGATGGAAAGATGGATTGAAGGCGAAAAAGGCGATTTAACTTAAAAGTTAAAAAACAGAAATCAATAAATAGCATCTAAATAATCAATGTACTGATGAAAGTAGTTTGCTCAAATTTCCCTTCATACAGTTTCAAGATGATTACAAAGAAAAGTATTTACTATAATAATTAAACCAATAATATAATGCCAGCAAAAGCAAAGCCGATAAAGTCAGATGAGGAAGTACAACAAAACCTGGATGAACATATTGACCAGGATTTTCCCGGTTTCCCCCATGCCCCTTCTGAGCGTAAACATATTACCCCTGTAACTCATTCAGAAAAACTAGTTGCCGGAGTAATAAAAAAACCAACAAATAAAGACAAAAACGCATCATAATATAAATTTCCAGCGAATAATATTGATGATTTCATTAATAGTATAAAGTAATTTCTCTTCTTTACTTAAAAAACATTTACCATGCCGATACATCTTGCAGAAACAGTACAACAAAGCCTGGGCTATGCGCCTTTAAAAAAAATTGATCCCAATACACAGGAAGTAACAGTAAAAGATGGGGTACCAGATAAACATAGTTTTGCACAGGCAGCCATTCCATCTATTTTAACTGCGTTTTACAAATATATACAGACGGATGAAGGAGCTGCTTCTTTTTTACAAAACAAGTATCCCAATGAATGGGTGGACCATATTTTTGGAGATCAATCGCAGGAAGACATAGCATCCATTGCTACTTATACCAATGAACTAAAAGGCGACCCGGTTTTACTGATGAACCAGATAGCTGAAGAAGTGGTAACTGAAGTAAAAAAGTATTTGCAGGAAGAAGCCGATTTTAAGGATTTAAGGTTGTTTTTTAGTAATGAAAAAAACAATATCCTGTTGTACTTACCGGCGGAACTAAATATGGGTGGACTCCTTGATGATGAAACACTAGACGATCAAACGAATAAAATGGAAGGGCCAATTTCCAGCCTCATACAAAATATTGGTACTGTATTTTCAACGCCTGATACTGTAAAAAAGGATCAATAAAAAAGTTTCATAAATGCAATTCGTCAACTTTGGCCAATAAGCAATATACCTGGTATTATTATACAGGGACCAGTTATATATAACTGTCAGTTGCTACTGTATATTTTCGTAAATTCATTGTTTAAATTACAAAAGGCATTTGCTTACGTGAGAATTAATATTTTCTCCGCCATTGCCAATCACGGAAATGGCAAGCAATAAAGCTTTGATATACTACGAAAATGAAGAAACTTACATTTATACAAGTCTTAATATTTTATTCCCTTTTCTTACATACAGTTCCGGGTATTGCTCAAAACAATGTTGCGCCTAAGTGGAGCAAAGGTATTGTGTGGTACCAGGTATTTCCGGAAAGATTTAACAACGGTGACCCGTCTAACGACCCAAAAGTTAATGATCAAAACGGAGCCTATCCGTTTGATGATACTTCTGCATTTCAAATTCACCCATGGACAAGCGACTGGTATCAATTGCAGCCTTACGAACAAAAGAACAGGAAAGATATTTACTTCAATATTCAGCGCAGAAGGTATGGTGGCGATTTGCAGGGCATATTGAATAA
>JAGPDJ010000205.1:0-3161 GCA_018057635.1 Ferruginibacter sp.
ATCTTAAGAAAGGTTTGTGCTGATATTAACGCTGATTATCCGGGGCTGGATAAACTGATTGCTGATATGTGGGAGACGATGTACAACAGCAATGGCGTAGGGCTGGCTGCACCACAAATAAATAAGGATATTCGTTTATTTGTAATGGACAGCGAACAGATATTTACCAACCAGGAAGAAGATGAAAAGGGCGAGTATCCTGACGAGCCTGGTTACAAGGGTGTTTTTATCAATGCTCATATTGTTGAACTGAACGGCAAAGAATGGAGTTATAATGAAGGATGCCTAAGTATTCCGAAAATCAGGGAAGATATTTTGCGCAATGAATCTGTTACACTGGATTATATGGATGAGAAATTTGTGTCTCATACAACTACTTTTATAGGAATAACAGCCCGTGTTATTCTGCATGAATATGACCATATCGATGGTAAATTATTCATCGATCATATAAAACCTTTAAAACGCACTTTGCTTAAACGTAAACTGGATGATATCAGCAAAGGAAAGATCCATGTTGATTACCGGATGGTTTTCCCAAAATAATTTACCAGGAGTGCAGAATGAGGTTATTTATTAACCAAAAAGTTGCACTTACTTTGCAGGATGATGAAGACCTTTTCAATCTTCTATATAATTAACTTTTTTTGTTTTCAATCTTTCTGCCAGGTAAATACTGATAGCAGTGTTACACTTGGCAATAAAGTGATTACATTAAGTGAAGTTGTACTCACAAAAAAGTTAAATGTCCCCGGGTTTATTCATCGTATAAAAAACGACAGTAGTTTTTACAAAGCATTCCGAAACCTCCGTATTCTGGGTTTTACAGCATTGAATGACATCAGAATGGTTGATAAAAATGGAAATCTCAAAGCATCTTTATACAGCAAGACCAAACAGCTACGCAGCAACAATTGCAGAACCATGCTGGTTTTGGAAGAAACTGCAACTGGTGATATGTACAATGAAGTTCATGAATTAAATTATTATACCGCACAGATGTATGCTTCCCTTTTTTTTACCAGGGGCAGCATCTGCGGAGAGCATAATATTGTTAGTGGAACTGATTTTTCTACAGCAGGGAAAAGTGGCATGGAGAAGCACAAAGAGCAACTTAAGATCCTTTTTTTTAATCCGGGAAAGAAGATCAGTGGTCTGCCATTTATGAGTAATAAAACCCCCATTTTTGAAGATGAGATGGCTGATAAGTACGACATGAGTATAGACATGGATTTATACAATGGCATTTATTGTTATGTTTTCAGGCAAAAAGTTAAGCCTGGTAATGAATCTGATGTAGTGATTGATGAAATGACAACCTGGTTCAACGACAGTACGTATGAAGTGGTTGCACGCAATTATTCACTGAGTTACGATGCGGCAGTGTATGATTTTAAAGTAAATATGGAAGTAAAAATGGGAACGTACAAAAACCTTACCGTTCCGGTTCTCATCCGATACAATGGAAACTGGAAAGCCATTACAAAGAAAAGAGAGCGTGGAATTTTTACAGCAACCTTGTTTGATTTTGAATAGGCTGTCAGGTTTGTTTTTTCAACCCATCCAGTAAATATTCCAGCCCGTTCAGTTTGATCTCATAAAGCGTTTGCAATAATATACCCAGTTTTCCGGCGGGAAATCCCTTCTGCGAAAACCATTCCAGGTAACTTACCGGCAGGTTACACAAAACCCTTCCTTTATATTTTCCAAAAGGCATTTGCATGCGGATAAGTTCTGTCAGGAGATTTGGATCGGGCATTGATAAGGCTTCCATAATAATTTGTCAGTTTTTTTCTCACACTTAATTATCTCCCGATACCCGGAATTACAGGTAAACTTTCATTGCCATCTTCATTAACTGATTGTACAGCAAAAAAGTAATTGTCTTTTGAATAAGGCAAAGACATTTCCAGCGATGTTGTAAAAATTTTCTTTTGCCAGTATGCAGATGTTGTTTCCCGGATCAACACATAATATCCTTTTACTTTTCCGGCAACCGGTTCTTTCCAAAATAAAAAGGTTGTATTGCTTAATTTCTTCACATCAATTTTTACAGTTTCCGGAACAGCCGGTGCTTTGGCTAAACTTGCAAGACAGGATAAGTTGACTGCTGTGTTTTTCCGCAGGTATTCATAATCTATAAATTCAGGTAAATCTCCATATTGTATGGCATTTTCTTTTCTTACATCCTGGTGCTGACGTGTATAATTTTCATTCATTTCTGTTAAACGAACGGCTGTAAAACCATTTTCAACAAATGCTGTATGGTCGCCACCACGAAGAAATCGGTCGTTCCGGTAAATCATAACAACTTCAATATTTTCAACATAGCGCTCTCCAATTTCTTTTACATATCGGGCGAATTGGCGAGATCTGCCATCATTCTCAAGTCCGAGCTGGCGGATCATTTTTGCATTTTTATCCATTTCAAATGCAGGCAACCCTTCGCTGAAAACCCTTATCCTGGTATTGTCTGTAATATTTGTTTCGTTACTGTTAATGCTGCCCATGATATCATTGTTCAAAACAGCTTCAATGGCAAGGTTATCTTTACGTGCTTTGTTTGCCATGAAATAAGCTCCCAGTAAGCCTTGTTCTTCGCCACTAAAAGTTACAAATAGGATGGTTGCAGGAAAACTGCGTTTACTCATAATTCGGGCACATTCAATCACAGCAGCACATCCGCTCCCGTCATCATTGGCACCGGGAGCATCATTGATCTTATCCATCACGTTGCTGCGCATATTGTCAAGATGGCCACTGATGATGAACACTCTTTTGTCATTCGGATCTGTACCTTTTAAGGTAGCAACCACATTACCTAAAATTGTAATTGTGTCAATTCTTTTTTTATCAGGCTGTAAAGTGGTTGTATCTATAAATGCAGTTAGCCTGCCATTGGATTGAGCAGCGAATGAATTGAATTTTTGCAGCACCCAGTTCCTGGCAGCACCAATGCCACGAGAAGGATTGGTTTGTGTACTTAAAGTGTTTCGGGTGCCGAAAGCTACCATACTATTAATATGAGATCTCAATGAATCAGGAGAAATTTCTTTTACCATTTGTTCAATTGTTTTATCCCGGTTTATCACTGTTTGTGCAAAAAGTGATTGACTGGAAAATGCAATTACAATAAGAACTGAGATTTTTTTTATCATGAG
>JAGPDJ010000205.1:3261-5211 GCA_018057635.1 Ferruginibacter sp.
TGAACAACCATTCCAACCGGTTTATTAATTACAAACAGGTCGTCATCTTCATAAACAATATCCAAGGGAATATTCTGAGGAATGATCTCCGAAGATTCCGGAGTGTTGGTGTCATAAATGATGATCTTATCACCTGCCTTAATTTTGTAATTATTTTTTATTGGCTTTTCATTTACCAATACCAGTTCATTTTCAATAGCCTGTTGAATTTTATTACGGGTAGCCCCTTCAATACGGCGCATCAGGAATTTGTCAATGCGCAAAGGTTCCTGGCCCCTGTCAATTACAATAGAGAGTTTTTCATACAATTCCTCCGATTCCGGAAGTTCTTCTTCTATATCATTTACTATGCTCATATTTGTTTTTGGTGGTGGATTTTAGGTGTTCGCTGTTAATTATTAGTTTTTAGTTATTAGCTGTTAGTTATTAGCTTTTAGTTTATAGTTTTTAGTTTGGGCAATAATATGTTCAGATTAATTAAATCCCTAACCCCCTAAACTATTAACTATTAACTATTAACTATTAACTATTAACTATTAACTATTAACATCTTCCATTACTTTTGCAAATTAAAACATTGCATTGGATAAGCAGCAGGTGATATTTCAGGATTTAGGTATAATCGGGTATAAAAAAGCCTGGGATTACCAGGAAAAGCTATTACAGGAAAACCTGGCAATAAAGACCGCTTCAAGGGAAAAGGGGGAAAACATGCCGGTGCACTCACTTCCAACAAATCATCATTTACTTTTTTGTGAGCATCCTCCGGTTTATACGTTGGGTAAGAGTGGCAGTATGGATAATATTTTAATGCCGCTGGATCAAATGGAAGCGAATGGAATAACTTTCTTTAAAACGAACAGGGGAGGCGATATTACTTTCCACGGGTTACAGCAAATTGTTGGTTACCCGATACTTGATCTGGAGAAATTTGATACAGATATTGGTAAATACCTGCGCAACCTGGAAGAAGTGATCATTAAAACCATTGCTTCATTTGGCATTGCCGGGGAACGCAGTAAAGGTGAAACCGGTGTATGGATTGAACCAGGAATTGCAGGTAAGGAAAGAAAAATCGCTGCTATCGGTGTACGTTGCAGCAGGTGGATAACGATGCATGGCTTTGCATTAAATGTGAACACAGACCTTGATTATTTTAAGAATATCATACCCTGCGGTATACATGACAAACAAGTTACATCTATCGAAAAAGAAACAGGAAGAAAAGTAGATTATGAAGCAGTGAAAGAACAATTAAAAAAGAATTTTGAAATTGTTTTTAATACTCAGTTAACCTGAAAAATTAAATGATACAGATATTTTAAAAGTATCCCAATATATTAGTCTCCGTCATTGCGAGGTACGAAGCAATCTGAACAAAGGAAAATTTATATTAAAGATTGCTTCGTAACTCGCAATGACGGATCTTTCGCAATGATGGTTCTTTAGTTAAATCAAATTAAAATAATAACTGTGATTATTTATTCCCGTTGATCTTTATATCCCGTCCAATAAAGAATTTATTTTTTTCCAGCAGCTTCCCGTTTTCAAAAATTTCAAAATGAAACCATCCGGCATGAGCGAAATTCACTTTCTCTATAATAAGGAATTCTTCCCTGAGTTTAGTCAGTTCAAATAAAAATACATGTGTTTCGTCATAGAATTTTACTGTGTATTTTTTAAAAGAAGCTTCCGGTAAGTGTATAACAACATTGTTATCGCGGTTACTGAAAATACGTGAACTTGGATATGGAATAATATCCGGCCCTTTTTTTAATACGATGCTGTCTTTTTTAGATGGCAAGTGTAGCCTGGGTAATGAAGAAGGTATATTTATATGTATGCCGGAATCAGGCCTGGCTACTTCTATGGGCTGAAGTATTGTGTCGGCAGCAGGTTTAGCCTGCGAGGCAAATCTGGTTATTTCCGGAATTGGTTCACTCGTAGTAA
>JAGPDJ010000206.1 GCA_018057635.1 Ferruginibacter sp.
CTATTACCTGGATATTCTTGTCATTGCTTCCGCAAACAACAAGCGCTTCTCCTTTATTTGCAAGTAAGGCTGCGGCAGCTTTGTCAATTCCTTTTAGCAATGCTGCATCTTTTATTGAACTTCCGGTAACGATACCCCCAAGTTTTGCCAGCAAAGCCATGGCAATAGCGGCTGTTTCGGAAGGTTTGTGCGTAAACCGGTCGTCGGCATTGCTTCCGGTAAGGCTCAGCATACTTTCAAAGTGAATGTGCCTGCTGATGGATGGTTTTTCTCCTTTGATCCTTCTGTTATCAGCATATTGCCTGCTGAATTCTACAGGACTCAGCCAGGTACCTAAAAAATCGGCGCTCAGGCTTACAATTGTTTTTGCTTTATCAAAATGATAGGAAGGTAACTCCCTTTTACCATAGCAGGCTTCATTAGCAGAAAGCATACCGCTGTAACTTACCGCATCGTATTGCACGTGGCGGCTTCCGGGATACTTTGCCAGGAAACTATTAATAACCTGTAAAGTAGATGGTGAATGTATGGTTGATGTAAGCAATACCACGGCTTTTCCGCCAAGGCCTGCCATATCAGCAGCAACCATTTTATCAAAAGCATCAAATGTGCTTACTTCTTTAAAATCCTTGCCATCTTTTTGTAACGGGTGACGCAGGCGGGTTGTATCATACAGGTCCAGTACAGATGCCTGTGCCTGTGCATTTGTTCCACCCTTTGTTACGGATGATAATTCGTTTCCTTCTATTTTAATTGGACGGCCGTCTCTTTGTTTTACTACAACGCTGATAGCATCTCCGCCATTAACATAAGTAGAAGCATAATAATTGGCAACACCTGCAACTACATTATCAGGTTTATTTAAAAACGGAACCGCTTTGCGTACCGGCGTATCGCAACTGGCCGCTAATGCAGCAGCAGCAGTACTAAAGCCCAGGTATTTAAGAAAATCCCTGCGGGGAGTTTTTCCTTCCAGTAAACCCTTATCATCCATGTCGGCCAGTGGAAGTAATTCTTCTTTAAACTCATCCGCTGTTGATTGCTTAAAAGCATCAGACTGATTCAGTTCTCCAAAATTCTGCCAGTACTTTTTGTTCATAATATAATAATTCTAAAAATGTGCTGATGTGCTAATTAATTAATAGTGACATTTCTGGCACTCTGTACCACCGATTTTCTCAACGGTTACACTATCCAGTTTGTGATTTTTCATGTCATTATGGAACTTCTCATAAATGCTGTAAAACTTATTACCGCTGCTGTCTGCTTTATTGTAAAAATCTACTTTGCTCTCGCGGTGGCAATTGATACACCAACCCATGCTCAGGTCTGTAAACTGGTAAACTTCTGGCATCTCCTGGATGTTTCCATGACAGGTCTGGCATTGTTGTTTACCAACTTTTATATGCTGGCTGTGGTTAAAATAAACGTGATCGGGAAGGTTGTGAATCTTAACCCACTCAATAGGCTTGGCTCCGTCTGGAATGCCATCACCATTATTGTCGGGGTTGTATTGGCCGGTAGCGGGGTTCCATCCTGCGTAAGCATACAATTTTTGTATTTCAGCAGTTCCGTTAACTGACTGGCCATTTTCTTTTACGATCGGGTCTCCTTTGTATTCTTTAATAGCCATGTGGCAGTTCATACAAACATTAACCGAAGGAATGCTCGCCTGCTTGCTGTTCTCTGCTCCGCCGTGACAATAGAGGCAACTGATCTGGTTAACACCTGCATGCACTTTATGTGAATAGTAAATAGGTTGTTCAGGCTGGTAATTCTTCATACGGCCCATGCCAATTGCGGCATTCATTGTCATGTATCCGCCAACGGCAAACAAAACTAATACGCCTGCCATCAGGTATGTTTTATTGCGGTAAAACGGAACCGGTTCGCCACGGAAAATACCCTCTTTCTCATCTGTCAGTTTACGCAGGTTGCTGTTTACTTGTAATAATATAAAGGCAACCAGTGCTAATACAAGAGTTAAAATTCCAAACAACAAAGAATTATCTGATTCAACAGGAGCTCCTGATGCAGTGGTATCGGGTGTTTTAACAGGAGGCGTGTAGTCATCTACATACTTCATGATGGCATCCACTTCTTCCGTTTTCAGACTTGCAAAGCCCGACATGATGATGGGTTTCCACTTTGCTTTAAGTGCTGTTGCATACGGGTCATTCTGACCAGCAGGGTTGGCTATCCATTTGTAAATCCAATCCGGGCTTGGTATCCTGTCTTTCCAACCCTTTAATGCCGGACCGGTATAGTCTGCATCGGGTTTATGGCAATTGGCACAATTCGCTTTGAACAGCGCTTCGCCATCGGCTGCCAACACAGAATTATTTAAAGAAACAAGCAAAAAGATAAGAAGACTAGCAATAGCTTTGTTAAAAAATTTTCTATAGCGACTCATACAGTTATCGGGGCTAATGTGGAGAATATCCTGATTAGCTGCAAAAATAAGGTACGATACTGACAAATTACCAACATTTGTTAATTTTTTTTTTCCTTATCTGGCTTGTGTTACAGCGATTTGTATATGCTTAAATAATAATATTGTCATGCCTTTGTAAGGTCTTTGTAACATTTATATAATAGTAAACATTACATGCTGTGATAACAATGTTTTGATGCATTTTTGCAAAATGTTAAAAAAGTTGCAGGAAAGGTGGAAGGTAAACCTGGTTAATCTTATACTGATTATTCTCACTTTCGCTCTTGGTGGAAGCTTATGCGGATGGGCCGGCCGGAAAATTCTTTTATTCACTAACCTTGAAAAAGGTGTTGTCTGGATATTGTTATATATTATATTAGTTACCCTGCTCTGGCCATTATGTGTTTTGCTCATCAGTATTCCGTTTGGACAGTTTGGCTTTTTCAAAAAATATATTTCTAAAATCCTGGGAAAATTCAGGTCTAAAAAACCTAATATTCAGAAAATCTATAATATTGCTGTTTTTGCCAGTGGAGCCGGAAGTAATGCAAAAAAAATTATTGAATATTTTAATGCTGCAGAAAACAATAACGGTAAGGTTTGTATGCTGGTTTGTAATAACCCGGCAGCCGGGGCTTTAAAAATAGCCACCGAAAACAATATCCCTGCATTGCTTATTGACCGGAAAAATTTCCAGGAAAAGGATTATCTCCTTGCTGAATTAAAGAAAAAAAGCATTGATTTTATTGTATTGGCCGGATTTTTATGGAAGATTCCCACTTATCTTCTTAAAGAATACCCAAAAAAGATCATCAACATCCACCCGGCACTTTTGCCAAAATTTGGTGGTAAAGGCATGTATGGGCATCATGTACACGAATCAGTGATAGCCAATAAAGAAAAGCAAAGCGGTATCAGTATTCATTATGTAGATGAAATTTACGACCATGGAGCTATTATTTTCCAGGCAATCTGCGATGTTACAGGTAACGATACGGTTGAAACTTTATCCCAAAAAATACATCTGCTGGAGCACCAGCATTACCCGGCTGTAATTGATGCTGTTTTACAAAAGCAAAATCCAAGTTAAAGAGCTGGAGGGTTTTAAAATTGTTGCTTAATATTACAGCCATAAATGCTGCGCCGATTGAGAAATCTCTTAACTGTATTATTTTTTATTCCCCTTTATTCTTGTGTGAATGCGCAAATCATTGTCAGCGGAACTGTTTTAGACAGCAGCAAGATCAATTATGTGGAAAATGTAAGGGTGGTGAGCAGCGGTGGATTATTTGCCATTACCGACAGCCTGGGCAGGTATAGTATCCTGGTTGAGGAAACCGATTCTCTCACTTTTTTTTACAATAAAAAGCCTACCCAGAAATTTTCCGTTAAATCCATACCCGACCCTTCCCGCTTTGATATTTCCCTGCGTATAACGGTGAAGGGTAAATACCAGGTGATGAATGAAGTAGTTGTATTTTCAAAAAGCCATAAACAGGATTCACTCGAAAACCGGCAGGCCTATGCGAACATTTTTGATTACCAAAAGCCCGGTTTGTCAACTTCTGTTACACCCGGCGGCGGTGTAGGAGCTGACCTCAATGAACTGATCAATGTATTCCGGTTTAGGAGAAATAAGCGATTAAAAGCATTCCGGGAAAGACTGGAAATGCAGGAAGAAGAAAAATATATTGATTACCGTTTTAATAAAGTGACTGTAAAAAGGATTACAGGACTAACCGGCGAATACCTGGATAGTTTTTTAGTTTGGTACCGACCCGAATACGAATTTGTAATAAACAGTGATGAACTCATTTTTAACCAGTATATATTGAATGCGTTTTACCAGTTTCAAAAATTGGTTATTATTCCTGCTGCAAAAAAAGAAGACTGATAGAATTTTTCCTCAAAGGCACAAAGAATTATTTCACTTTGTGCCTCTTTGCGTTTTTGTGGCTTTGTGACCATAATTTTTAAAAGTAAAAAAAGAGCAGTAATTTTCATCTCTTTAATTAAAAAAATAAAAACTGATGGAATCAGAACAATTAACACTGGGTATCGGAACCCGACTACAACACACACAACACGGTCCGGGTGTAATCGTTGGTGTTAGGTTTGCCACATACCTGATCTCTTTTATCAATGTTGGCTTGAAAGAAATTGATAAAACAGATACACACCTGGATGAAATCATCCCGGAAAATGTAAGTACTGAAATTGAAACATCTTCTGAGATCGAAAGGTCATTACTGAAAATATTACGGCAATGGGCAGACGTATCGGAAATTGTTCCGATAGGAGATAAGTGGATCGGCGGAACCATGTTGCTGCAAACAGCCGATAAAACACTCAAACCCAAAGAAGTTCCCATTGATATTTTCTTTCACAAAATTGTGATGCTCCGTGACCGCCTTCGGGTAATGGAACAAAATATTAACAGCCATAAAAAGCTGACCGATGAAGACAAGGTAAACCTGCAGCAATATATTACACGCATCTACGGAACATTAACCACCTTTAATGTGTTGTTTAAAAATAAGGAGCATTGGTTTGTTGGGGAGAAGGGGAGTGATGGGTGATTTTTGATGTGTGATGTATGATTTTTGCAACTGCTCCTGCCAGGAATATTGCAAACCGAAGGACTTGGTTAACCTGATCAGTATAATTATACTATATAAACATATCAATACAAAGCATGTATGCCTAAATACAATCAACTTACGCCCGAAGAAGAAAAGGTAATCGTTCATAAAGGAACCGAAAGGCC
>JAGPDJ010000207.1 GCA_018057635.1 Ferruginibacter sp.
TCGCCCAGGTTAACAGGAGAAAAAATATAGTTTCCTGCCGGGTGCTTTGCTTCATAATCAATTGCAAATTCGTACACGCCTTTACGGTAGTTTCCTGCCTGGATACTTTGTTTATTCAGTCCCGTGTAAGACAGGAAATCATTAACAGCTTTCAGTGCTTTTGTAAAAGCACCTGTTCCGGCAAGAGAAATGGAATAGGGCAGGAGGTAGGTACTGGAATAAACCGGATCCATTTCAAGGGCAGTATTAAAATCATTTACAGAAGCAGTGTAATCTTTCAAATTTGCGTATATGCCTGCACGTGATAAATAAACATCCACGAATTTCGGGTCCAGCCGCAGGGCTTCATTAAGGTGGGTAATAGATTCTTTGTATTTTCCTTCCTGCGCCTCTTCATAAGCCTGTCCGTATACCTCGCCTGCTTTTTTATTTACTTTTTCGGGGTCGTACCATTGAGCTTCTGTAACAAAGATCAGGGAAAAACAAATCTGGAATAACAGGACGGTCTTATAGAAGAATGGGTTGCTTTTTTTCATTGTTTGGATCATGGGATGAAGGTAAAACGAAAAAACTGATTGAGTAAGTATGGATTGTTAAAGATTATGTTAGGAGTTAGGAGTTAGGAGTTAGGAGTTAGGAGTTAGGAGTTAGGAGTTAGGAGTTAGGAGTTAAAAAATGGGATTATAAGTTAACTATGAATAAACCAATAAACAAATAAACCAGTAAACCAACACTTTCAAGGCACGTTTATATATTTATGCAACTGCAGCGATAATTCCCATTCCGGGTGAAGTTTAATATAATCAATGATCAATGGGGTCATACTTGCTGCATTATCCCATTCCGGTTGCAGGTAAAGTTTGCATTCTGGTGATACTTTTGCAGCATACTGTTCTGCCCATTCAAAATCAGACTTATTAAAAACCACCACTTTTAATTCATTAGCGTCCGGTAAAATTTCCGGTAAGGGCGCTTTGAATTTTTTTGGTGAAAGGCATATCCAGTCCCATTTTCCGCTTAAAGGATGGGCGCCGGATGTTTCAATATTTGTTTCAAAACCGGCTTCCTGTAATGTAGCTGTCAACTCATCTAAGTGATGCATCAGGGGTTCACCTCCCGTAATAACCACAAGGGGAGATATTTTTCTTTTTCCTTTTACGGCAGGAGTAAATTGTTTTACTGTATTAACAATATCATTTACAAACATTTTAGGATGTTTTGCTGCATCCCAGCTATCTTTTACATCACACCAAACACAACCTACATCACAACCACCCAGCCTGATAAAAAAAGCAGCACGCCCCTGGTGAAATCCTTCACCCTGGAGGGTATAAAAAAGTTCCATCACAGGTAGCTGAATTCCTGGTTGCTGTATGTTTTGTGTATTGGTCAATCCGGTTAAATTATCTGTTATATTCATTTGTATTTCTGCGTGTATGCATGATAGGTATTCTTTAGCAGGGCAGCTATGGTCATAAGTCCTACACCACCCGGCACCGGGGTTATATAACTGCATTTGGGTGCTACATTTTCAAAATCCACATCACCTTTAATTGCAAATCCGCTTTTTTTTGCAGCATCTGCAACCCTGGTAATGCCAACATCTATTACAACCGCATTTTCTTTTACCATGTCTGCAGTTAAGAAACCAGGTTTACCCAGAGCAGCCACAATGATGTCGCCCTGTAAACAAATTTCCCGGAGGTTCTTTGTTCGGCTATGGCATACCGTTACTGTGCAGTTTCCCGGGTTGGTATTCTGGTTAAGCAATATACTTACCGGCCGCCCCACAATATTGCTCCTGCCTATAACCACAGCATGCTTACCCGACGTTTCAATTTTGTAATGTTCCAGTAGTAGCATGATCCCATAAGGTGTTGCCGGTTTAAAACACGGCAGGCCCAGCATCAGCTTTCCTGCACTTTCGGGGTGAAACCCATCTACATCTTTTTCAGGGTTCACCAGGCTGATGATCTTGTCTTCATTTATATGCAACGGGAGCGGTAACTGAACCAGGATGCCATCCACATCATCATCCTGGTTAAGTTTATTTATCTCATAGGCTAATTTTTCTTCAGTAACATTTTCATCCAGTCTTACCAGTGTGCTCCTGAATCCAACTTCTGCACAGTTTTTTATTTTACTGGCAACATAAGTTTCACTGGCGCCATTGCTTCCTACCAGAATTGCAGCAAGATGAGGCGCTTGTTTTGTTTCATTTTTAATTGAACTTAACGCTTCTTTCAGACTGTCTTTTACAGCTTGAGCTACTACTTTACCATCTAGTATTTCCATAAAGCAAAATTAATCAACTAATGTTGAAATAAGGAATCTGATTAATGTAATACAATCAAAAAATTTTAAGCCATCTCATTAATATTATCAAAGGAATTACTTGTTATTAACCGAATGAATCCTGCACATCAATTAAGCCTGGCTGAATTTTATTCACAATTCGTATGTACAGCTGTTTTTTCCCGGTTAAGATTTGCGTTAAAATTGTATTTGTAAATCCCGAAGTTTTGAAAACAAAAATCTTTCTGATAGCAGCATTGTTTATTCTACTGAATTTTCAATCGCTTGCCCAATCTCTTCGATACGCTGTTAGCGTTCCTTATTTAAGCCTGTCAACATATAGTAACAGGCAGGCAGATGTTTTTGCATTTACCAATAACCAGGCTGCATTGGCATCAATCAGTTCTGTAAGTGCAGGAATTTATGGTGAAAGACGTTTTATGCTTGCAGAAAACAGTGTATATACGGTAGCTGCAGCAATGCCAACTTCAAAAGGAAATATTGGAATTCAATTAAATTATGCAGGGTTTAGTAATTACAATGAAAGCAGGATCGGTCTTGCATATGCCCGTAAACTAGCCCGGACTGTTAATATAGGTATTCAGTTTAATTATTTCGGATACAGGATACCGGTATATGGAAATGCATCTGCAATAAATTTTGAGGTAGGTGCATTATTTCATTTCACTGAAAAAATTAGTGGGGGTATACATATATATAACCCGGTTGGTGGTAAGCTTAGGAAATCCGGAGAAGAAAAGCTGGCAGCCTGTTACAAGATTGGTGCAGGTTATGATGCTTCAGAAAATTTCTATGTGAGTGCGGAAATAATAAAAGAAGAAGACAAGCCTGTGAATGTAAATGCAGGTATTCAATACCAGTTTAAGAAGCAATTTTTTGTACGTGCCGGATTTACCAGTGAAACATCTGGAGGTGGAGCCGGAGCAGGAGTTTCCTGGAAAAATTTCCGCCTGGATATAGCAGCCAATTATCATCCTCAGCTGGGATTTTCACCGGGCATCGTTTTAATAGCAAATCTAAAAAGGAAAAAATAATGAAGAAAATCATTTCGGTAATGTTGTTTTTCATGTTGCCTTTTTTCATGATGTCACAGGTAACTGAATCCCCTGTTTTAAATGTTGAACAACAACTGGAAAATATTACAGAAAATAATGAAGACCAGGAAACAGAAGATGATACTTACCTGCAGGAATTGCTGAAGTTAGGGCTGGACCCTATAAATCTTAATGCAGCAGATGAGAATGAACTTAATGAACTAAAAGTCCTTTCAGCTGTACAAATTGAAAACCTGCTCCGGTACCGCAGCATTCTTGGAAACCTGTTAAGCATTTATGAGGTTCAGGCAATTCCGGGATGGGATATACATACAATCAGGAAAATAAAGCCTTTTATTACAGTGAGCAACCATAGTAACCTCGTTTCCAGTCTTAAAGCACAGTTAAAAAAAGGGGAACATAGTTTAATGATAAGGGTAAGCCAGGTTTTAGAACGTTCGAAAGGTTATTTGCCTGATTCAGCTACAAAGAATTTTTATCCAGGTTCACCGCAACGGATACTGATGCGATACAAATACATATATAAAAACCTGCTTCAGTATGGCATTTCCGGTGAAAAGGATCCGGGTGAACAGTTCTTTAAAGGAAAACAGGCAGCTGGTTTTGATTTCTATTCTGCACACATTTTTATCCGGGATCTGGGTATCATAAAAGCGTTGGCATTGGGCGATTTTACTGTTAACCTGGGCCAGGGGCTTACCCAATGGCAAAGCCTTGCTTTTAAAAAGGGGCCCGGGATAACTTCCGCTAAAAGGCAATCCGCTGTGCTAAAGCCTTATAATTCTGCAGGCGAAATCAATTTTCACCGGGGGGCCGGCATTACAATCGGGAAAAGGAACTGGGAAGCCACAATTTTTGGTTCATTCAGGAAGCTGGATGCCAATTTTATACCCATAGATTCACTAAATCCGGAAAATATTATTTCTTCTTTGCAGTCTTCCGGCTATCACCGTACAAAAAGTGAAATAGAAGATAAAGGCATTCAGCAGCAAACATCTTTTGGTGGAAATTTTTCTATGAAAATCAGAAAATTAAACCTGGGCGTTAATGCGATCCATTACATACTGAAATTTCCATTAGTAAAAGATGCCTATCCTTATAACCGTTTTGCGCTTTCAGGAAAAAGTTTTGGAAATTATAGCCTGGATTATGATTTTACTTACCGGAATATGCACCTATATGGCGAAGTAGCTTCAAATGGTAAAAACGGACTGGCAATTTTAAGTGGCCTCATGATAAGCGTATCAACAAATGCAGATATTGGTTTAGTTTACAGGAATATTTCCCGTGAATACCAATCACTTTATACCAATGCATTTACTGAAAGTACCTTTCCTGCAAATGAGAAAGGGCTGTTTGCCGGTATCAGTTTAAAACCTGCAACAGCCTGGTTAATAGAAGCATATGTGGATATTTACAAATTTCCCTGGCTGAAATTCCAGGTAAATACACCGTCAACAGGTTCCGACTATTTTATTCAGGCAACATACCGGCCCAACCGCCAACTGGAAATATATAGCCGTTTTAAAAGAGAGTCAAAAGCCGCCAATGGAAATCCGGAAGCACTTGCAATGAGCCCGGTAACCAATCAGCCCCGCAAAAACTGGCGAACACAGTTCAATTTTAAGATAAACAGGCATGTTACATTCAGGAACAGGGTAGAATTGGTATGGTTTCATAAAAATGGCTATGAAGACTCCAGGGGATTCCTTGCCAATGCAGATTTGATATATAAACCAATGTTGAAGCCGTTTTCAGCCAATATTCGCCTGCAGTATTTTGAAACAGATGACTATAACAGCAGGTTATATG
>JAGPDJ010000208.1:0-1699 GCA_018057635.1 Ferruginibacter sp.
TAACCAATGATGAACTCAGGAATAAGACCCTTGAGTTCAGGGTTAGAATAAAGGATCATTTGGCCGATATTGACGGGAAGATTGAAAGCAGGAAAACTGATGCTGAAGCGTTGCCATTTGAAGATATCAATGGCCGTGACAGTATTTATAAAGAAATAGATGAGCTGAAGAAAGACCGTGACAAGAAAATTGAGGAGATTTTACAACAACTGTTACCGGAAGCTTTTGCAGTTGTAAAAGAAACCAGCCGCCGTTTTAAGGAAAATGAATCCCTTGAATCTGTTGCAACAGAACTTGACAGGGAATTGTCGGCCAAAAAGAACAATATTATCATTGAGGGCGACAAAGCGATCTATAAAAATACCTGGACAGCCGGTGGAACTACTGTATTATGGAACATGGTGCACTATGATGTGCAGTTGATCGGCGGGGCTGTTCTGCATTCAGGAAAAATTTCTGAAATGGCTACCGGTGAAGGTAAAACGCTGGTTAGTACATTACCAGCTTACTTAAATGCCCTGGCTGGCGAAGGAGTTCATATAGTTACTGTGAATGACTACCTGGCACGAAGGGATAGTGAATGGAACGGGCCAATTTTTGAATGGCTTGGTTTAAGAGTAGACTGTATTGATAAGCACGAACCTAATAGTGATGCACGCCGCAAAGCTTATAATGCGGATATAGTTTACGGAACAAATAATGAATTCGGTTTTGATTACCTGCGGGATAATATGGTGCATACACCCGATGAAATGGTTCAGCGTAAACACCATTTTGCCATGGTGGATGAGGTTGATAGTGTTTTGATTGATGATGCCCGTACTCCATTGATCATCAGCGGCCCGATAGGACACAGCGATAATACACAATTGTTTTTTGATCTTAAACCAAGAATCGAAAAACTGGTGGACGCACAGAAAAAAGCAACCAACCAGTTCCTGATTGAAGCAAAGAAAAAAATTGCAGAAGGTAATGATGACCCGAAAGATGGCGGCCTTGCTTTGATGCGCGCCCACCGCGGGTTACCCAAGAACAGCGCCCTTATCAAATTCCTGAGTGAACCGGGAATGCGGGTTAAACTTCAAAAAAGTGAGAACTACTACCTGGCCGATCAGCAAAAGGAAATGCCAAAGGTTGATGCTGAAATATATTTCAGTATAGATGAAAAAAATAACCAGGTTGAACTAACAGACAAAGGCCTCAATCTGATCACCCGCAGCGGCGAAGACCCGGAATTTTTTGTGTTGCCTGATATTGCAACCAAACTGACTGAAATTGAAAAAACAGATCTTTCTGCAGAAGAAAAATTACAACGCAAAGATAACCTCATTAAAGAGTATTCTTCTAAGGCAGAACGTATACATACGGTACAGCAATTATTAAAAGCCTATACTTTATTTGATAAAGATGTAGAGTATGTGGTAATGGATGAAGCTGTAAAAATTGTTGATGAACAAACAGGCCGTATCCTGGATGGAAGAAGGTATTCTGATGGTTTGCACCAGGCCATTGAAGCAAAGGAAAACGTTAAGATCGAAGCATCCACGCAGACTTACGCCACCGTTACCTTACAGAATTATTTCAGGATGTACCACAAACTGGCTGGTATGACGGGTACTGCTGAAACGGAAGCTGCAGAATTATGGAGTATTTATAAACTGGATGTGGTTACCATTCCAACCAATGTACAGGTAATACG
>JAGPDJ010000208.1:1799-5173 GCA_018057635.1 Ferruginibacter sp.
CGTAAGCGGTTACTGGAATATGATGACGTGATGAACAAACAACGTAATGTTGTTTACGGAAAAAGAAACCACGCTTTGTTTGGAGAAAGGCTTGCATTAGACCTGGACAATGCATTTTATTCTGTGGCGGAAGGGTTGATATTTTCTTTTAAAGAAATGAATGATCATGAAGGATTTAAGCTGGCGGTGATCTTAAACTTTGGTATTGAAACATCTATATCAGCAGAAGAGCTGGATAAAGATGATGTTAATACACTGGCTGAAAAACTTTACAATGAATCTATCCACAACTATAACAATAAAAAGAAAGCACTGGTAGACCAGACCATGCCGATCATCAGGAATATCAGGAAAGAACAGGGCAATCATATTGAAAATGTAGCGGTGCCTTTTTCTGATGGAAAAAAAGGAATACAGGCGCTTGCCAACCTTGATAAGTATTTTGAAAGTGAAGGACAGGAACTGGGAAGGGCGCTGGAACGCAGTATTGCGCTTGCTATGATTGATGATGCATGGAAAGAACATCTTCGTGCGATGGACGACCTCAGGCAAAGTGTGCAAACAGCAGGGTATGAACAAAAAGATCCGCTGGTGATATACAAAATTGAAGCATACAATGCATTCAAACAGATGGACGACCAGGTAAACAAGGATATAGTTAGTTTTCTGTGCCATGCTCATATTCCAATTGAGCAGACAAATGCTGGACAGATCAGGGAAGGCCGGGAACAGAAAACCGATATGAGTAAAATGAATGCCAACAAAACACAGGTTGAAGCGGCCGGAAGTGATTATGCTGCTAACGAAAACGATTACTTTGATCCTTCTGCTCCGGTTAAACAGGAACCGGTTCGGGTTGAGCCAAAAATTGGCCGCAATGACCCTTGCCCATGCGGTAGCGGAAAGAAATACAAGCAATGCCACGGAAAAGAGAGTTAGAAAGTAAATGGGTAATTATAAATTAGTATTAAAAAGCATTCATAAAAGTGAGTGCTTTTTTTTGCTGAATTTATAAAAAGAGTTTACACCTTTCAAAAAGGTGTAAACTCTTTTTATAAATCCAAAACAACTCCACATAAATTGATTGTTATTTTTGCAACATGAATATTGAATCAAAAACAGCGCACACCCTTTTAAAACCAACCACAACCATTGAAGAGGTAAACCAGCTTTGCAGGGAAGCAATTGAACACAAATTCAGGTCAGTTTGTGTACCTCCATTGTTTGTTAAGCTGGTAAAAGAACAACTGAAAGATGTTGCTGTAAAAACTGCCACTGTAGCCGGGTTTCCTTATGGATACAGTGCCATTGAAGCCAAACTTGCAGAAACAGTACTTGCCATTGTTGATGGTGCAGATGAAATTGAACTGGTGATAAATATGAGTGCATTGAAAAATGCCGACTGGCAATACCTTGCTAAGGAAATTAATACAATATTGCCTGTTATAAAAAGCAAAGGCAGAATAACCGGTGTGATCCTGGAAACTTCGTTGCTAACTGAAAAAGAAATGATCACCTGTTGCGATATTTATGGAGCTGCGGGGGTTGATTTTATTAAAACAGCAACCGGGATTTTGGCAAGTACAGAGCAAGTTGAAACTGTGTCATTAATACGAAAACACCTGGCAGACCAGGTGAAAATAACAACGGGCGGATCAATTAACAATGTTGATCATGCAAGCGAACTATTTGCAGCTGGTGCAGATTGTATCAGTATGAACAACAGCATTGCATTGTTAAAGTCTTTAGCAGTTTAAATTAACAGGCTGTTTTTTTGAAAAATGGACCTAACTTTAATGTACACATGAAAGAGGAGTCTATTGCTGATTTTATACTAACAGTAACGATTATATGATGAATTATTTTAAAAAGAAAAGTTTACTTCGGATAATAAAAACCAGGCATACGGGATTTGTTATTTTAGCCATGTTCTTCATGTTAAATGCAGGTGCCCAGCAAATTAAATCAGATAGCACAGGGGAAATTGTTGTTATTAAAGATCCGAGGATAGATATACTTGGGAAAAAAATGGCTGAGTATAATGAGAAACTGTCAGCTAAAGTGCATTCTACAAGAGGATACCGGCTTATGTTGCTTACTACAAACGACCGGGTACAGGCATTACAGGTAAGAACACGTCTTTTACAGCTTTTCCCCACACAAAGTATATACATGGTGTTTCAGTCGCCTTTTATAAAACTCAAGTTTGGTAATTTCCTGGATAAGAATGAAGCTAATGATTA
Source organism: Ferruginibacter sp. (assembly GCA_018057635.1). The sequence goes on from JAGPDJ010000208.1 coordinate 4,043, forward strand.
CCGGAAACAGATCACTGCATTAAAGATTGTTCCGGGAAATATTTATGTAGTTCCGGAAATGGTTGAGGTAAAAGCTGAGAAAATAAATGCACAGCAGGAAGAATAAACATTCTGATTAAACAATAATACCATGGTTGAAAAGATCAGGCATTTAGCCGGAAAATATGCACCTGAATTTATTGAAGTGAGGCACCAGCTTCATGCAAACCCGGAACTGAGTTACGAAGAATATGAAACATCCCGATTTATACAGGAAAAATTAAGTGCCTGGAAAATACCATTTGAAGTAAAAGCAAAAACAGGTGTTGTTGGTTTGATCAAAGGTAAAAACCCGGAAAGCCGGATAATTGCTTTGCGGGCTGATATGGATGCTTTGCCGATAATGGAAGAAAACGATGTGCCTTATAAATCTAAGAATGACGGTATTATGCATGCCTGCGGTCATGATGTTCACACAACCTGCCTGCTGGGAGCGGCTAAAATTTTGAAAGAACTGAAAGATGAATGGGAAGGTACCGTAAAGCTGATCTTCCAGCCCGGTGAAGAAAAAAATCCAGGTGGGGCAAGTTTACTGATCAAAGAGGGCGTGCTGGAAAACCCGGCTCCTCAAAAAATATTTGCCTTACATGTACACCCGGGACTTGAAGTTGGTAAATTCAGTTTCAGGGGTGGTATGGTAATGGCAAGTGCCGATGAAATTTATATAACGGTGAAGTCTAAAGGCGGACATGCTGCAGCACCGCAATTTACTGCCGATACAATACTTGTAGCATCTCACCTCATTGTCAGCCTGCAACAGATCATCAGCAGGAACAACAACCCTTTCAATCCTTCTGTATTGTCAATAACTTCATTTCAGGGAGGTAATACAACCAATGTAATTCCTGCAGAAGTTAAGCTGATGGGAACTTTCAGGGCTATGAATGAGGAATGGCGTTTTAAGGCACATGACCTGATCATTAAACAAACGAAAGAGCTGGTTGCTGCAATGGGAGCCGAGGCTGATGTACATATTGATGTTGGGTATCCTTTTGTTTTAAATGATGAAGCATTATCGGCACATGCAAAAATAAAAGCAGGTGTTTTAGCAGGGGATCAAAATGTAGAAGAAACAGAACTCCGCATGGGAGC
>JAGPDJ010000209.1 GCA_018057635.1 Ferruginibacter sp.
CGTGATATCAGGGCTATAGAGAATAATAAGGAAGCTTCTGATAAACTTCCCCTGGTAGCGGCTATGATTGATAAACTGGCAAAACGTGGCACTATCCATAAAAACAAAGCTGCTAATTTAAAAAGCAAGCTGGCCAGGAAAGTAAATGCTTTGGCTAAATAAAGCAGGTTAATACTTAAAGGCAATATAATTTTTCAAAGGCCCGTCATATTTAATTTGATGGGCTTTGTTGTTGAAGAAAGCGATGTTGCCTGAAGCAACAAAATTTGGTTTTTAAGGTCTCAGGAAGATAAATCAATAATACAGTGATTAAAAAAAGCTATATAATACTATGCTGTTTCATGTATGGGTTTTCCGTTACAGCGCAGAATATACCACCCGGATATTACAATGCTGCAACCGGATTAAACTGCCAGAACTTAAAAACTGCATTAAATAACATTATAACTGCCGGACATGTATCGTTATCGTATGGCCAACTGGATAATAATCAAATTCCTGTTGTTGATACGATCAGGACAGATGACGGTTCTGGTTCAATAATCTGGGATATATATTCAAACAACAATTCTGGTCCCGAACCTTTTTCTTTTAACAGCAGCCAGGTTACGCCTGGTGGATTTTGTGGTGGAACTACACCCACAGTTGATGGAACGTGCTGGAATAAAGAACATACTTTTCCGAGGAGCTGGTTTGCGAACGGCGGAACATACCCATCGCCCACTTATGCAGATCTTTTTATTGTAAGGCCCACAGACTACAGGTTGAATGCAAAACGAGCGAGCTATCCTTATGCAACAGTTACCTCACCAACATACCAGTTCCCGGTTGCAGGAACCTATCCTGGATATCCGATGCCGGCAAATCCCGTTCTTGACAAATTAGGACCTTCAAGTGCAACCGGTGTAAGCATTCCAATTGCCTGGGAACCAGCTGATGCCGTAAAAGGTGATCTTGCACGTTCCTATTTTTATATACTTACCCGTTATGAAAATGAACTAAGTGGATGGCTTGGACTGAATACAGGATCCGGTATTGAAAAAGTGGTAGATGTGTTAAACACTGTATACCCTTCTTTTAACCTTCCTTATCTAACGATGATGTTCAACTGGCATTTAGCAGATCCAACAGATGCCAAAGAAATAAAAAGAAACGATTTAATTTACACGCAACAAGGTAACCGCAATCCATATATCGATCATCCGGAATATGCTGCCCAGGTTTGGCAATGTACTGGTGTTATACCTGTAACAATAACTGATTTTGCTGCTCAAAGAATTGATGAATCGGTATTTTTAAAATGGAATGCAACATACGAAACCAGTTTCAGGCAATTTGAAATTGAAAGGAGTACCGACGGCCTGAATTTTAATAAAATAGGGAACGTAGAGGGAAGAAACTTATCCAGTTATTCTTTTACAGATCCATTAATTTCCAACAGGCCTGTATTGTACTACCGGCTAAAAATGTTAGACATTGATGGAAAATTCACATACAGCAAAACAGTTGCTATAAAAGTAAACAACTATTTCTCCAATGCATTGGTATACCCCAATCCAACTTCGGGTACCCTTACCATTAAGTTGCTGGAGCAGCTCAAGGAGTTCAGCCTGTTACAGGTGTTGGATATTACGGGAAGAGATGTAAAACATGAAATGATCAGGAATGGTTCCTTAAACATCAGCCTCAATGTAACTTCATTACCCGAAGGCAGGTATTTTATCAGGATAGCAAATAGCCAGCAATTGATCAATGAATCATTTATTATTATCAAATAAGAAACTAAATACATAAAAAAAGCTCCGGAAAAAATCCGGAGCTTTTTTTTCTGAACACAAATACATATAAAATTTTATCAATGTATCAATTTGAATATTATCGTCATTGCGAGGAACGAAGCAATCTATGCAGTATAGTATTTAAATTCAAGATTGTTTCGTTCCTCGCAATGACGGATTCATTTTATATTCACAGTAATACACTATCAAAATTTTGTAGCTTTAAACCTATGAAGATCATTATTTACTTTTCTGTTTTCATTCACCTGTGCTTATTTGCAAATGCACAACTGACTAGTTTTGAAAAAAGCAACGGTAAAAAAACAGCCACTTATTTTGAAATAGTTGACTGGTATAAAAACCTTGCAGAAACATCTTCAAAAATAAATATCATGGAAATGGGGCCTACCGATGCAGGTTATCCGCTACAACTTGTACTGGTAAGTGCAGATGGCCGGTTTGATACTGCCGGATGGCGAAAAAAGGGCAAAATAATCATCCTAATTAACAATGGTATTCACCCCGGCGAACCTGATGGTATTGATGCCAGCATGATGGTTGTCAGGGATATCATTAAGAACAAAATTAAGCTTCCGCTAAATGTAGTACTGGCAGTGATACCTGTTTATAATATTGGTGGCTGCCTTAACAGAAATTCATATACCCGTGCCAACCAGAACGGGCCCGAAGAATATGGTTTCCGTGGTAATTCTCAAAACCTCGACCTGAACAGGGATTTTACCAAATGCGACAGTAAAGAAGCAAAAACATTTACAAAATTATTTCATTTTTTAAGCCCGGATATATTTATTGATAACCACGTTAGTGATGGTGCAGATTTCCAGCATACCATGACGCTGATCAGTACGCAGTATGATAAATTGGGCCCTGTGTTGGGTAACTGGTTAAAAAATGATTTTGAACCTTCCATTTATACAGGCATGAAATTAAAAGGATGGGACCTGATCCCATATGTTGATTTTGAAAACAATGATCTTGAAAAAGGAATAAATATGTTCTTTGATCCTCCAAGATATTCATCCGGATATGCGGCATTATTCAATACCCTTTCATTTATACCGGAAACGCATATGCTAAAACCCTATGAGCAAAGGGTAAGATCAACCTACGACCTGATGGTAACTTTCATTGAAACAGGCAGCAGATCAGCATCCGACATTATTGCAAAAAGAAAATATGCCAAAGATGAATTACTAAAACAGGAAAAATTTCCACTGTCATGGAAAATGGACAGCAGCAGGTTAACAACTATTCAGTTTAAAGGGTATGAAAAAGACCAGGCTCCAAGTGATGCAACAGGGTTAAATAAGATGATCTTTAATCATGATAAGCCATTTACAAAAGAGGTTAAATTCATGAATGCCTTTAAACCACAAAAAACAGTTGCGGCTCCACGAGCGTATATCATACCACAGGGCTGGCATTCTGTAATTGACCTGCTTAAATTAAACCAGGTAATAGTTAACAAAGTTCAAAGAGACACTTTGTACAACCTTACAACTTATCATATTGATGAATATAAAAGTTTCCCTAAACCATATGAAAAACACCATAAAAATTATGCTGTTTCCGTTTCTGCCTCCGTGCAACCCACCCGGGTTTTAAAAGGAGATCATATAATTTACCTAAACCAACCCGGTAAAAGGTATATAATAGAGATGCTGGAGCCTACAGGTGATGACAGTTTTTTTGCATGGAATTTCTTTGATGCCATTTTACAGCAAAAAGAAGGGTATAGTGATTATCGATGGGAAGATATAGCAGCAACTGAACTTAAAAATGACCCCATTCTTAGGGAAAAACTGGATGCTAAAAAAGCAGCAGATCCAAAATTTGCCTCAAATTCGGCGGAAATTCTGAATTTCATATATAGAAACTCCAGGTTTTACGAAAAAGCACATTTAAGATATCCAGTGTACAGGCTTGATAATTAAGATATTATACAGATACGGTTTGCGTTAAAAATAGTTACAGTTTATACATTTCTCAGTATAGAATTATCCATTATTTTCCCTACCTTTGCTGCCCGTTTAAAAAAGCGGGATGAAACATATTTTTAATTTAAAAAAACAGGGAAATGAGCAACTACGAATTGATGGTGATTTTTACCCCTGTGCTTTCTGAAGAGGAATACAAAGCCGCTCAGAAAAAATACGAAACCCTCGTTAAAGATAACGGCGGTGAAGTAGCGCACACAAAACCATGGGGACTGAAATCACTGGCGTATCCGGTAGCCAAAAAGACAACTGGTCTTTATTGGGTAATGGAATATTCAGCGCCAACCAGCTTCAATGAAAAGTTGAAAATTCAACTTTTGCGTGACGAATCAGCAATGCGTCACATGTTCACTGTACTCGATAAATACGCCGTTGAGTACAATGTTAAAAAGAGAAGTGGTGTACAACATTCATCAACAGAAAAAGCGGAGGCATAATCATGGCAAAAGCAAATGAAATTAAGTACTTAACAGCCATCAAGGCTGAGAAGCGTCCGAAGAAATACTGCCGCTTTAAGAAAATGGGTATCCATTATATTGATTATAAGGATGGCGATTTTTTGAAGAAATTTCTGAATGAGCAAGGAAAATTATTGCCGCGCCGCATTACCGGAAACTCATTGAAGTTTCAGCGTAAAGTAAGTGAAGCAGTAAAGAAAGCCCGTCAAATGGCTATTCTTCCTTATGTAACAGATCTTTTGAAATAGAATTGAATTAATATTTTTTCACCACCCTAACTTGGTGGCTGCCGGAAAAACGATCAGAAGATGAATAATTTTCTTTGAATTTAACGGACCATCTAAAGAAAGTGAAGCCTTAGGCAACATTGGGTAAAAATGCAAACAAAATGCAGGTAATACTTATACAGGATGTAAACAACCTGGGAGGTGCCAACGAACTGGTAACTGTTAAGAACGGTTATGGCCGCAATTATCTTATCCCCAAAAAATTTGCTGTTGAAGCTAGTCCAAGCAACATGAAGCAAATGGAGGAAAAACTAAAACAACAGGCAAAGAAAGAAGCCAAATTACTGGCGGAAGTAAACAATGTTATTGCTGTTTTAAATGATGGCGCTTTAAAAATCGGAGCTAAAACCGGTACAAGTGGCAAGATTTTCGGTAGTGTAACTTCAGTTCAGATAGCACGCGCTATTAAAGAACAAAAAGGCTATGAAATCGACCGCCGCAGGATTCACATCATTGATGAAGTAAAAGAGCTGGGTACATTCAAAGCAAAAGTAGATTTTGGTAACGGAAACGAAACCGAAGTTGAATTTGAAGTTGTAGCTGAATAATATTTCACAACA
>JAGPDJ010000210.1 GCA_018057635.1 Ferruginibacter sp.
CAGGTAAACCAGGTTATCGCTGTCTATTATTAAATCAGGAGAGGGCACGGTAGCCAGCAATTGCCTCATATCCGGACTTTCCAGTAACAATTTGCCTGTTTCATCAATTTTTTTCAGTTTATAATCCTGTTCATCAAATATCCAGATATTGTTATCGTAAGATGTGGCAATAGCTTTAACGCTGAAAATACTTTGTTTGCGGAAATTGATGCTGTTGCGTTGTGTTAGGAACCTGTCAAGAACGACTACAGAAGTATAATTTTTATAATAAACCAGGATCTTAAGCGGATTGTTTACATCAATCAGTGTAGGGTTGCCATATTTTTTAACATCATTAAAAACAGCTACGGAATCTCCTTTACTGTTCAGTTTTTTTAACCGGTTGCCTGCCGTAACCAGGTAAATATTATCCAGCACATCAACATTCAGGAAAATAAAATCTCCGGGAATTGAACGTACAAATCTGAAAATGGAATCTGTTTTTGTAACTGCAATAGCTGATTTACCCGACGGAAGAACAGATTGTGCACATCCGTTTGAGTAAAAGGCTGCAACCAGGAATATGATATGTAAAAAACGGAACATTATCCAGCGTATCAATTTGAAAGTATTATTCATTGCGAAGAACGAAGCTATTCCTAATTTAGGTTATTTCCAGTATTGATTGCTTTGTTGCCCGCAATGACAGTAGTATATTAAGTTCAAAGTAATACACTACCGAACACCAGGTTATTTACTGTTGTAATATTTTAATTCCATATTTATACCGTCAAACACTGCATAGCTGTCATACTTTATCCAGTCTCCCAGGTTCAGGTACCGGCTTTTTTCAGTGAGCCTGATGTCGAGTGGTAAATGGCGGTGCCCGAAAACAAAATAATCATAATGAGTTTTCTGTAAAACTTCTTTGCTGTATTGAATAAGCCATTCTTTATCTTCTCCTAAAAAAACTTCATCAGACTGACCGGTTTGTGCCCTGCTCTTCCTGCTGAAATAGCCTGCAATTCCCATTCCAATATATGGAGGAAGGATGCCAAATAACCATTGACATGCTTTATTTCTAAATACCTTCTTAATGAATTTATATCCATGATCGCCAGGTCCCAACCCATCTCCATGCCCTATGAGGAATTTCTTATCATTGTAAAAAAATTCTTTGGGTTCAAAAAAAACGGGAATATTAAGTTCCTTTTGAAAATAGTCATTCATCCACATATCGTGGTTGCCAACAAAAAAATAAACAGGAATTCCCGAGTCAGTAATTTCAGCCAGTTTACCCAATATTCTCACATATCCTTTTGGGACTACTTTCTTATATTCATACCAAAAATCGAAAAGGTCGCCGAGAATAAATATTTCTAAGGCGTCATTTTTTATTTCATCCAGGAAACGGATGATTTTTTTTTCACGTTTAAGGCTTTCTGTTATATTGGGTGCACCAAGGTGAAAATCGGACAAAAAATATATTTTTTTAGATGAGATCATCATTCAAATATATTTTACGGCTTGTTTTTTTCCTGGAGGTATTTTAATACATCGCCTGTTGCGATCTCTTTCATTCCATCGACGCTTTCATTGTACCAGTATATCCAGGCAAGTGAGGGCGTACCTTCACGAAAAACAGTTACCAGTTCTCTTTTGTATAAGGGTTTTTCTCCGGCTTCCACATTCAAACCTTCATAATCATCCAGTTGCTCAATGGCCCAGTTAAATTCTTCCGGGTTATTAACCGCATATAATTCCCCGGTGATGAATGAATCTCCGGCAGTTGGTATTGCAACCGGGAATGGGCCTTTGTCATAAAATTTTCCATGAACAACAGCCTCTCCAACAAGCCGGAAATATTTTGTGAGGTATTGATATACAGGGTTACGGAACCCACTTCGAAGGGAACCATATACAAATAGTTGCTGTGAGGGCGTTTGCATGAGATTTAATTTATATGCTGTAAGTATAATGAATAGCTATACTTCTACCAGGAAACAATATACTTCTTTTGGGCCATGTACACCAGTAACAAGAGTTTTTTCTATGTCGGCTGTTCTGCTTGGTCCACTGGCAAATGTAATGAGTGATGGGATATTGCCGGAATATTTTTCTTTCAAAAAAAGCAAAGCATCTTTTATATCGGGTATCACCTGGTTGCTGTATGCAATGCAGATATGAACGGGCGCATAAACGCTGGTGGTTCTGCCGCTATGCTGGGCCGTACTCATAACGATCGTTCCTGTTCTGGCTACCAGGCATTCGCATCCGGTAACAGCTATTTCACAAGAAGCAAGGTCGTTGTAGCTTTCTGTATTGAATAAAGAAGCTACTTTATCTTCTTTAAAATAGATCTTTGTCCAGTTCCTTTCTACCAGTAATTGCTGTAATTGAATTTTAAGGTCATTGATTCCCGAACAAAAGGCAAACCTGCCCTGGAGTTTGGTAAACTCTTCTGCAAACAGGATAGCAGCATCTTCCTTACTGGTTTTAAAAACAGTTTGAGCGCCTTCGCTGTGCGGAAAAGGCAAAGGCACCGGATTACTCAGTGCCTGCCGGATCTTTTTTAATATATTTTCTTTAGCCGGTGATACAGCCATGTTCAGTTTTAAATTAATGGCGGATTTTTTAATTCCTCCGGAATAGTTGTAGGTGGTGTTTCACTAACTGATTCTTCCGGTGTTACATCAATCAGTTTCTTTTCTTCATAAGGTCGTTTTCCAATGAGTGCTTCCACATCACTTTTAAACAACACTTCTTTTACGAGTAATTCTTTAGCCAGTTTTTCAACTTCTATCCTTTTATCAACCAGCAGCTTTTTTGTTTTTTCGTAAGCTGAATCTATCAGTTTTCTCACTTCTTCATCAATCATCTTTCCGGTTTCTTCGCTGAAAGGTTTGGTAAAAACGTTTTCCTGGTTAGGGTCATAGAAACTTACGTTACCAACTTTATCATTCATACCATAAATGGTGATCATACTATATGCGATCTTGGTGATCTGCTGCAGGTCATTGCTTGCACCGGTACTGATTTTTCCAAAGAATATGTCTTCACTGGCCCTGCCGCCCAGTGTCATACATATCTGGTCAATCAGCTGGTCTGTATTATACAGGTATTGTTCTTTAGGCGTATACTGCGCATAACCGAGTGCAGCAGTACCTCTTGGAACAATGGTAACTTTCAGTAACGGATATGCATGCTCGAGGAACCATCCGCAGATTGCATGCCCGGCTTCATGATAAGCAATGATCTCTTTTTCTTCGGGAGAGATGATCTTGTTTTTCTTTTCAAGCCCGCCGATCACCCTGTCAATGGCATCCTGGAAATCACTCATATCTACAGCATCTTTGTTTTTCCTGGCGGCAATCAATGCAGCTTCATTACAAACATTGGCAATATCGGCGCCTGCAAAGCCCGGTGTCTGTTCTGCCAGTTTATGGATATCCAGTTTTTGTGAAATTTTAATGGGAACAAGGTGTACTTTAAAGATCGCTTCTCGGCCAACAAGGTCGGGGCGGTCAATGGTGATCTGCCTGTCGAAACGGCCTGGCCTCAGCAGGGCGTTGTCCAGTACATCGGGGCGGTTGGTTGCTGCCAGGATAATGATTCCAAGATCGGTTCCAAAACCATCCATTTCCACCAATAACTGGTTTAATGTGTTTTCCCTTTCATCATTGCTCATCATCATGTTCTTTCCCCTGGCACGGCCAATGGCATCTATTTCATCTATAAAAATGATACAAGGGGCTTTTTCCCTTGCCTGTTTGAAAAGGTCCCTAACACGGCTGGCGCCAACACCCACAAACATTTCCACAAAATCACTACCGCTGAGGCTGAAAAATGGAACCTGTGCCTCACCTGCAACAGCTTTTGCCAACAGGGTTTTACCGGTTCCGGGAGGGCCTACGAGCAATGCACCTTTTGGTATCTTACCTCCAAGTGCCGTATATTTTTTAGGATTTTTCAGGAAATCCACAATTTCCATTACTTCAACCTTTGCTTCATCCAGGCCGGCAACATCGCCAAAATTGATGTTAACCTTTGTTCCTTTTTCAAAAAGGGTTGCTTTGGATTTTCCAATGTTGAAAATACCGCCCGGTCCGCCGGCACCACCCGGGCCGCCTACTTTCCTCATCATCAATACAAATAGGAAAGCGATCAGCAGAATAGGTAACAGGGTGCTGAGAATCTGGCCAAAAAGTTCACCTTCATCATCAGGAGAATCAGATACCTGTTTAATCTCAGGATGTGTCTTGTAAAATTCTCCCATCTGAGAAGCAAAAGTTTTATCATCTATGATGCTGAAAAATAACTGTGGCTGGTTCAGTTTGGAAGCAGCTTCGTATTTTTTATCTTCTTCTTTAGTATTCAAAGCCTGTTTATACCAGGCAGCTTTATTGACCAGGCTGTCTTTGTTAATAAAAACCCTTACCAGTTTTTTATTTCTGATCGTTTTTATTTTTTCAACATCCCCATTCAGGATCATGGTATAAAACTGCTGCTGGTCTGTTTCAATTCCGGAACTGTTTACACCACGCATGAGGTTATAAGAAATGATGGCGATAAGAATAATACCATATATCCAGTATATATTGAATTTGTTCTTCTTTTTCAGCGGATCATCACCGGTAGGAGGTAAATTGTCGGGATTAAATTTTCTTTTATTGTTTGGTTGGTTCATATACTGTTGTTACATTAACTGATGTTGTCAGGTACGTTTTTAAATAGGTTGTTAGTCATTGTGTTCCATTGCAGAGGCATCACTCCATAATTCCTCCAGCTGATAAAATTTCCGGGGTTCAGGCAGCATGATGTGCACCACCACATTTACAAAATCAATGAGGATCCATTGTTCAGCCTGCCTGCCTTCATGTTTAAAAGGCCTTTCATCGCATTGGAGACTTACTTCTTCTTCAATAGAATCGGCAATGGCCCTCAACTGGTTATTGTTATTGGCCTGGCAGATAACAAAAAAATCGGCCACCGCTTCCGGTATTTTCCGGAGATCGAGGCTAATGATATGCTCCCCTTTTTTCTCCTGTATGGCGTGGATGATTGTCTTGAAAATTTTGCTGTTCCGGGTTAACCTGGTTTGGCTGCTTTTTTTGCGG
>JAGPDJ010000211.1 GCA_018057635.1 Ferruginibacter sp.
CTTTGAAAGAGGAAGTCATATCTGGTAACAGGTCACATGGAGGCAATCCGCCACCCGGGCAAACACAGGTAGGGCAAACATATGTACCTGTAGGGGCACCACTGCCGCTGCTTGCTATTTGGCGTGGCGGGTTATTGGTGAATTCAATATATGCTGATGTAATAATACCTTCATCCGGCGAAGCAATATCTTCTATAATCAGTTGCCAGGTACCATTCGGGTTTTGCCCGTTATTAAATGAACTCACATCTCCAGCTGGAAAGAATATACCGGAATAAGGTGGGATAGCGTTTGTAAATGCAGTGCCATCCATTCCCAGGCAGGTGCCTAAAAAATTATCTCCGGCTCCACCGATATCCTGTATAAGTACAACAGATGTGCCGGCAGGCGATACCAGCCTGATGTAAAGATCGGCATCGTAAGAATGTGTAATATTCAGGCATATATGCGCAACACCAAAATTCGTATCTATGGCAGCAGGTAAGCCGGATACATTGATGGGGACAATAAAAGACTGATTATCAAGAATTGCCTGGTTGCCGGTCCAGGTAAAAGTTTGAGCTTTCAAAGTGTAAGAAAAAGCAAGAATTGCTAATAGTATAAATATTTTTTTCACCAGATAATTTTTAGGCCTTTAAAAATAGTAAAAATTTATTATAGTACACAATTCAGGCTTTATTGTTTTACCGCAAATACATTGAAAACCAACCCAGACAGGTATTTGATGAATGATTTATTGCCTGGATTTATTGCCTGAATAAAATACCGGAACCAGTGAAATTTTTTCTTGGCATAGTTATTGTTTTTTTAATACAACTTGAAAAACCCCGTTGCCATATTGCTTTTAACTGTTCATTTGTTAGCATATACAGATTTGGTACAGTTAATAAGGTTTCCTAACCTTATTAAGCATTATGAAACACATCATATAAAAAATCCCAAACTTTCATTTATTGATTTTCTTGTTATGCATTATGGCATTTGTATAGATGGTAATGCAGGCGAAGGACAGGAAGATATGCAGCTGCCTTTTAAAACGTTAGATATTCATATAATCGGAAATGCAATCATTGCACCTCCATTGTCACTGATCACAATCATTCAGCCGGTTCGTTTTCATGAGCAATACATCAATTATTACATTGGTAATATTCCGGTTGCTATGAAAGAAAGTCTTTTACGTCCTCCTATTGCTTCATGCTAGTTTACACGCTTTCTCTTTGTTCCGTATAATGCTCACTGAGCAGTAAATTATTACGGATGTTATCCTATTGTGCCGTTGCTAATCAAATACCGTTTCATTGAATGAAGCCATCATTGCTTTGTTCATAGCATAACTTAAAAACAATACTGATATGAAAATCAAACTTATAATAATAGCATGCCTGTTATTTTTGGGAGCAGTATTCTTTATTGCATGTGAACATGAGATCCCGCAGGATTTCTGTTCAACTGATCCTATTACACTCACCATTGCTAAAACAGATGCTTCCAACAATCAGAATAACGGGATCATTGTTGCAACCGCAGCCGGGGGCAATGGGTTTCAATATAGCCTGAATGGTTCTGCTTATTCAGATAATGGCGAATTTACCGGCCTTGAACCTTATACAAGTTACCGGGTTGTAGCCAGAAATTCCTGGGGTTGCATAGATACGGCTGTTGTTGACATCGGGGTTACAGTTCCACCGGATCCTTGTAACGGTACAACAATTTCTGTAAGTATAACCAAAACCAATGCATCTCCCAACCAGTCTAACGGTACCATTTCAGTTGCTGCAAGTCCTGCTGGTACATATACATATAGCCTTAATAACAGCGCCTTTCAGCCAATCGGGAATTTTATAGGCCTGGCAGCAGGTGTATATACTGTATCAGCTAAAAATGCCAATGGCTGTATAGGTACCGCACAGGCAACTATTGGTGTAACTGACCCTTGCGCCGGTGTAACCGTTGCCGTTAGTACAACTAAAGTTGACCCAACTACAGGCCAGTCGAATGGCTCAATAACTGCCACAGCTACCGGTGGTACAGGGTTTACTTACAGCCTTAATAACGGTGCTTTTCAAACAAGTGGAACATTCACAGGCCTTGTTACCAGCAATTATACGGTTACAGCAAAAAATTCAAATGGCTGTACCGGTGTAATTTCAGTTGCTTTAGGATCATCTAATCCATGCACCGGTGTTACGGTTGTTGTTTCAGCTACCAGCACAAACCCAACTACAGGACAGTCAAATGGTTCTATAATAGCCTCGGCCACTGGAGGTACAGGATTCACTTATAGTCTTAATAACGGTGCTTTCCAGGCAAGCGGAACATTTACCGGTCTTGCTTCAGGAAATTATACGCTAACAGCAAAAAATTCAAATGGATGCACAGGCGTAAAGACCATCGCTTTAGGTTCAACCAATCCTTGCGCCGGGGTTAACATCGTGGTTTCTTTAACCAAGGTTGATCCTGTATTGGGACAATCAAATGGGTCTATAACGGCTACAGCCTCCGGTGGAACTGGTTTTACATACAGCCTTAATTCAGGTGCATACCAGGCTGGCGGATCATTTGCTTCACTAGCAGCAGGCACATATACGGTTACTGCAAAAAGTTCAAATGGATGTATTGGATCTGCTACCGTTACATTAACCGGTGTAAATCCTTGTACAGGGGTAACCATTACTGTTAGTGCAACCAAGGTAAACCCAACCGGCACACTTTCAAATGGATCTGTTACTGCTACAGCTACCGGCGGAACCGGGTTTACATATAAACTGAATAGCGGGGCCTTCCAGGCAAGCGGTACTTTTTCCGGGCTGGCTGCCGGTACTTATACAATAACTGCTAAAAGTTCGGCAGGTTGTCTCGGTACAACTACGGTAACACTAACGGCAACGAATAACTGTACAAGTACAGTGATCAATCTAACATCAGTAGTTGTTAATGTAATGCCTTGCGCAACGCCGGCTGCAAACGGAAAAATTACAGTTACGGCATCCGGATCTTCAGGCTTTACTTATAATATCAATGGCGGGGCTTACCAGGTCGGGAATGTATTCAGCAACCTGGCTGCAGGTAATTTCACGGTTGGGGTAAAAGACCTGAATGGGTGCACAAAAACTGTTGCTGCTACAGTTGGAACAGCTGCAAAAGGTCCTTTGTTTACAGATGTCCGTGCATTGATAACCAGCCGGTGCGGCGGGTCAAACTGTCATATGAGCGGGGGTAATAAAGCAGGATACAATTTTGACAACGATTGCAGTATTGTTACAAAATGGAGTCCTATTTACAATTCATGCGTCACTTCCAACAGTATGCCAAATTCTCCTCAACCACAATTAACAGCTGCGGAGAAACAGAAAATTACAAATTGGGTAAATGCCGGCCATACTTATGGTAATTAATAATTAATCCGATACCGGGTATCACTTTGATATCCGGTATCATTTAAAATGAACCAAACATGAATAAAATAAGAATAAATAAAAACCATATTTTAATGCTTCCGGGAATGCTGGCGGTATTATGGCTGTCATCCTGTTATTATGATAAAGCCGACCTGCTCTATCCCCAGTCAGCATCACCTTGCGATACAGTAAATGCTATTTCATATTCGCAGAAAGTTGTTCCAATGTTTCAACAATATTGCTATGGATGCCATAGCGGGGGAAATCCTTCCGGAGGTATAGCAATGGGTACTTATGAAACAGATAAAGCCATTGCACTAAATGGCAAGTTGTATGGTACTATTACTTATGCAAATGGTTATTCACCAATGCCGGAAGGAATGGGGCGATTATCAGATTGCCAGATTGCTATCATAAAAAAATGGATCGACAACAATACACCAAACAATTAAACCGCTTTAAAATCATGAATAGAAAAACCGTCAAAATTTCATTTGTTTCTGTGATCGTGATCATTGCCGGGGTTGTTTATTTCACCATGAGTGAATACCGGCGCAAGCATAAGGATATTGCTGATATCCCTGAATCATTTTCACTGAACAGCAATGAAATTATTAATTCATTTTCCACCAATGAAAAATCAGCATATAAAATGTACCTGGATAAAGTTATGTCGGTTAGGGGTACAGTGAAATCAATTTACCGGGATGTTGGTGGGGCATGTACCATCGTACTTGGTAATGATACATCCATGACATCAGTAAGGTGCAGTTTAGACAGTAACCATACTGATGGAATTGCTTTAATAAAACCCGGTGCAGATATTTTAATAAAAGGGATTTGTACCGGCTACAATGCCGATGAACTGCTGGGCTCAGATGTGGTTTTGAACAGGTGTGCTATAAAAAATTAATTCTATTAACTTAATCAATTGAAATGAAAAAAATATTTGTTTTTACTGTGTTCATGGTTACATATTCTACCATCTGTGCACAGGATAAATTCTTTACAAAAAACGGGAAGGTTCTTTTTGATGCAACAGTGGCTGCATCACCTGAAAAAATTGAGGCCATAAATAATACAGTTACTTGTGTAATAGACATCAAAACCGGCAATATTCAGTTTTCACTGCTTATGAAAGGTTTCCAGTTTGAAAGAGCATTGATGGAAGAGCATTTTAATGAGAATTATGTGGAAAGCAGTAAGTATCCTAAAGCAGAGTTTAGAGGAATAGTCAACAATATTTCCGCAGTCAATTTTAATAAGGATGGTGCAAATACGGTAAAAGTAAAAGGTATTCTAAAAATGCACGGTGAATCAAAAGAAATTGAAACCGAAGGTAAGCTCAACATCAAAGCAGGAAAAATTACTGCAATGGCGATTTTTCCGGTACAGTTTTCAGACTACAGGATTTCAATCCCCAAAATCGTATCAGACAAAGTAGCTAAAGTAGCCAGGATAGAAATTGAATGCCAGTTAGATCCTTTAAAATAGAAAAAATTAATATCTGTTATTAGTTAAAACAACATTATGAAAAGAAAATATTTATATATAACAGGATTTATATGCTGTATCATGTTATTTCAAACTGTACGTGCGCAGGATGATCTGCTGGCACTTGTTGGCAAGGATAAACCCAAAAAAGAAAGAGTGAAGTATGCTTTCAAATCTCCCCGTGTGATCAATAGCCA
>JAGPDJ010000212.1 GCA_018057635.1 Ferruginibacter sp.
TTAATTTCTCAAAGGCTTTCCGGTCTTCAAAATACTTTGAATCCTTTCCAGTGTTTTCTTTTCGCCGGTGAGGCTTAAGAAGGCTTCTCTTTCCAGGTCTAACAAGTATTGTTCACTCACCAAGGTTTGCTCACTAAGGTCACCGCCACACATTACATAAGCCAGTTTTTTTGCAACCACTACATCATGATCCGTTGCATACCTGCCCCGCCACATACCGTTGATGCCTGCGTACATAGCGCCTAGTGCAGACTGTCCGAGTACTTTGATGTCGGTTCGCTGCACGGGCATCACATAACCATCGTCGTATAAACTGTTAACTGCTTTTTTAGCTTCTGCAATTCTCCTGGCAGTATTTATGCAAACCTCATCAGTGCCTTTCCTGTAAATGCCCAGGTCATATGCTTCGTATGCAGAAGTACCAACCTTTGCTGTTGCAATGGTTAAGAAACGGTTTTGTAAAGTGATCGTTTCAGGTTCACCGTTATGCATTTCGTCTGCAGCCCTTAACACAAATTCTTTTGTGCCGCCACCACCGGGTATCACACCAATGCCTGCTTCAACAAGGCCGGTATAAGTTTCTGCAGCAGCAATTACTTTATCGGCATGAAGGCTCATTTCACAACCGCCACCCAGTGCCAAACCATGCGGTGCCAGTACTACCGGTATGGATGAATAGCGTACACGCATCATGGTTTGCTGAAACTGGCGAATGGCCATATCTATTTCATCATAATCCTGTTCAATGGCCATCATGAAAATCATAGCCACATTGGCACCTGCACTGAAATTTGCACCGTCATTGGCTATCACAAGGCCTTTGTATTTTTCTTCTGCCAGTGCAATTGATTTTTGAATACCTTCCAGTACTTCACCACCGATACTTCCCATTTTGGTATACCATTCCAGGCCAATCACATCTTCTCCCAAATGATAGGTTCGGCAGGCACTGTTTTTCCAGACAGTTTCATTGGCAAAGTTCTTCATCACAATAAATGCATCAGCGCCCGGTTTAGCTTTATAGGATTGTGATGCAATATCATAGTACAATGATTTACCGTTTTCTATTTTAAAGAATGAAGTAATTCCTTTAGATATCATTTCATCAATCCAGGGTGCAACAGTATAACCTGCAGCTTTCATGGCTTCGGTTGTTTTTACAAAACCCAGTGTATCCCAGCTTTCAAATGCGCCGATCTCCCAGCCAAAACCGGCCATCATGGCGTCATCTACGCGGTAAACCTCCTCACTTATTTCAGGAATGCGGTGCGAAATATAAGAGAACAAAGCATAATGGAACTGCCGGTAAAAATCGCCTGCTTTATCAGTTCCTGCATATAATACTTTTAAACGGCTTTTCAGATCGTCAATAGGTTTTGCCGTTTCCAAAGTGGCAAATTTTGGTTTTTTGCGGGGCTCATATTCCATGGTTTGCAGGTTGAGCACCTGGATTTCTTTTCCTCCACCCGCTGCTGAAGCAGCGGGCAATTCACGCAATTTTTTGAAAAATCCCTGTCCCGTTTTATCGCCGAGCCAGTTATTTTCAACCATTTTATTCAACCATGCAGGTATCACAAATTTTTCTTTTGCTTCATCTGCAGGGCAATTATCATATACTCCTTTGGCCACTTTTACCAATGTATCAATACCAACTACATCGGCTGTACGAAATGTGGCGGATTTGGGCCTACCGATCACCGGGCCCGTGAGTGCATCTATTTCGTCTATGCTTAACTGTAATTTTTCCATGGTATTCATGATGGCCATCATGCCAAATACACCAATGCGGTTTGCAATGAATGCAGGTGTGTCTTTACACAAAACCGTAGTCTTGCCCAGGTACAGGTCGCCATAATGCATCAGGAAATCAACAACTTCCGGATCAGTAAATGGCGTAGGAATTATTTCCAGCAGGCGCAGGTAACGCGGCGGGTTAAAGAAATGCGATCCGCAGAAATGCTTCTTAAAATCTTCGCTCCTGCCTTCGGCCATTAAATGAATAGGAATTCCCGAAGTATTGGATGTAATAAGTGTTCCGGGCTTCCTGTATTTTTCCACTTCAGTGAAAATGGATTGTTTGATGTCAAGCCTTTCCACCACCACTTCAATGATCCAGTCTGCACCAGCAATATCTTTCATATTGTCTGTGAAATTTCCGGTGGTTATTTTCTTAATTACATCTTTGTGATATACAGGTGAAGGATTTGATTTGATGGCTGCAGCCAGTGCATCATTCACTATCTTATTTCTTTCTGCAGGCTTTGCATCTGCCGGAAGTTCTTTGGGAACCATATCCAGTAAAAGTACCTGGAGGCCTATTCCGGCAAAATGCGCCGCAATCCTGCTTCCCATAACACCGCTTCCCAAAACGGCTATTTTTTTGATTGTTCTCTTAGACATAAAAAATTAGTTAGTTAAACAACTATTTCTAAATCGAAGTTATGGATTTTATATTATGAGTAAAAGAAAAACTATGGTAAGAAAGGCTATTTGATTAAATATCGTAGTCCCGGTAAATAAAAAAATGGGCTTGCCGGGATTTTAAAAATTTCCGGCAAACCCAACATATCTATTTATGCCCTGGAATTATTCTGAAAAGAATTCCACACCAGCAGCATTTACATAAGCGAATTTTCCTGTATTGGTCTTTACCATTAGAAAGTTTGATCCTGACATCCTTTTTACTTCTGAATATTTTGGTTGTATGATGCTGTTATTTGTAAAATAATAGCCTTGGAGATTATTTGCGTCAGTTAATACGAATCCTTCATTATCATAAACAATATCTGTATAAACATTTGAAATGATATCATTATTATTCATATCCTTCACAAATGTTTTTCCATCTTTACGAAGAACGATCAACGTTTTATCACCCGAAACGGAAACAGTATACATATCAACATATTCAGGGTTTATTGCAATTTTTCCATCAGTGGTAAGTACACCATATTTGCCATTCTTATTAACTTCAAGGAAAGGGGAAACTGATTTCCGGTTTACTTTGATTGATGTAAACTGAAAAGGAATAATGGTATCAAATTTACTGTTGAATACACCATATTGGCCATTCTTTACAGCCACATAATATATTTCTTCAAAACCGGAAATTTTATAATCATCCAGGATCTTATCAAACAAACCATTATTATTGGGTAGTGTATAATTCTTTACATTTAAGATGGTTTCTACAGGCATCTTGTTTTCGGGATATGAACTTTCACTCATTGCCGGACATTTGGGAGTTGTTTTTCCTTTCGTATTGATACAGATTTCTACTCCACTTGCAACCAGTGATGCCCCTGCAAATAATACACTGTCGCCACCCTGCTTATCTGCCCTTGGTAAATAACCTTTTCTGAATGGTTTTGCTACGGTGAATTTTGCTGGTATAACGAGTTTGCCAGCTTTATTAATATAACCGAATTTATTGCCGATTTTAACACTGGCAAAACCTTCCGAGAACCAATTGGCTTCTTTGAATTTGGGTTGAATTACAATATTACGATCGGCTGTAGCGTATCCCCATTTATCTCCCTGCCTGAAAGGAATCAGCGACATATCAGTTTGTTGGGCCGAAACTCCCGTAGTTATAAGTAAGAAGCAACCTAGTATTATTTTATTCATGATCTTTTTATTTTAATTGTATTGTGTAGTACAAATACATGTCCAAACAAGATGATCAATGACTAAAAGGCGTAAAGTCACATAATTATGTAAGTTATATGAGTATTAATTATACAATTGCAGGTAAATCTGAAAAAATAAAATGCAGCCTGACAGAAAGAACGGATGCGCTATTTATTATATATGAAGTAAAAAAATGATTAATGCTTTTAATTTCAGGTCAGCAGGTTTTAGTTAACTCACACCACTACCATTATCAACTACTTCACCAGGGCTTACAAATTTCAATTTGCCGGAAGCATCTTCAGCCATCAATATCATTCCATTGCTTTCAATACCCCTCATTTTGCGTGGAGCTAAATTGGCAACTACAACCACCTGTTTTCCGATAATGGCAGCAGGTTCAAAGTGCAGGGCAATACCACTAACAATGATGCGTTTTTCAAAGCCAAGGTCAACTTCCAGTTTAAGGAGTTTGTCAGCTTTCTCAACTTTTTCCGCTGCGGTAATGGTGCCCACTTTCAGGTCTATTTTTGCAAAATCATCAAATTCAATGGTTGATTTTTTTACTGGTTGATTGGTTGATTGGTTGTTTGTATCAGTTGTGGTTTCCATGCTAGTAGCTTTTTTTAATGTTGAACTTTTTGTTTTTAGTTTTTCTATCTGCGCTGTTATTTCCGCATCTTCCAGTTTCCTGAATAATAATTCGGGTGCACGTAAAGAATAACCGGTGCTCAGGAGTTTTGATTTACCTGCATTATCCCAGTCCAGCATTTTATCTACCACTTTCATCATATAAATCATTTTCTTCGCCGTGAATGGTAAGAAAGGATTGATATAAATAGCCAGGTTTGCCGTTAGCTGCAAACAGATATGCAAACAGTTATCAATTTTTTGTTGTGCCGCTGCAGTTGGCTGCCCGTCTTCCCCGGTTTGTTTGGCAACGATCCAGGGTTCTTTTTCCTGCATGTATTTATTGCCTTTTCTTGCCAGGTCAATCACTTCACTTAAGCCGTCCCTGAACTTGTAACTTTCTATGCTGTTTTGAATTTTTATTTTTGTAAGCTGAATCTCTTCCAGCAATTGTTTATCGGTATTATCTAATAATTCAACATGTAACGGAGGTACTTTTCCTTTGCACAATTTGTGCATCAACACAAATGTGCGGTTCACAAAATTCCCAAAAACAGCAACCAATTCACTGTTCAAAGCATCCTGGAAACCTTTCCAGGTAAATTCGCTGTCTTTTGTTTCAGGAGCGATGGCTGTTAAATAGTAACGCAATGCATCTACCATCATATCGCCGCCGTTCTCTTTTTTTACAAAGTCGTTGATGTAATCATCCATCTCAATGCTCCATCCGCGGCTGGTACTCATTTTATCGCCTTCCAGGTTCATGAATTCATTGCTGGG
>JAGPDJ010000213.1 GCA_018057635.1 Ferruginibacter sp.
TGTAAGTACCACTTATATTGATCCTGATTATTTTGACGTGCATTTATCTCCTTCCGAAGCAGCTATTGCCCGGCAGATACATGATAAAACTGTTGGCATTGTAACACCGGGTGTAAACCGTTATGAACCGGGAACACAACGGGGACAGTCGAAAAATATGGATGCCTATTTTTCATTTGTGCTTAAACTGGGAATCAGGTTTGGTGAAGTAGGAACTGAAGAGGAACAGCGGGCGAGAAGACAAACAAGATGCCCTTATTTTTACTAAAATAATAAATACCCATATTAAAATAACTTAAATAATGATTGATAGAAAATAAGTGCAAAGTATACAACAGAAGTAATTACCCCCGGAGAGCAAAGTGAATTTTAAACACATTGTTTACCTCTGAAACCACAAGAAAATAACTTCGTTACTATTCTTTGCCTTATTTTTTCACTTAACTAAAGCGTATGAATGTACGCTATGATCATCACTGAATCTGTATCATAATATTCATTGATTTTCCTACCCTTCGTTTACGGTTGATTGAAAAGAGGATCCATGTTCTTAGTGACGTGGGTTTTCTTTTTATGGGAAGACGAGATTCAGGATACAGGATACAAGATGCAAGATGCAGGATACAGGATACATGTACCCTAAAATGTGGCAGCTAATTATGCTTTATTTGATATTAAAAATGTACTTGTTTACAATTCGTGTTTCAGGAATTTTGCGGTGAAACTTTCTTTTACAGTTTTCATTGCTTCGGGTAATCCTTCAAATAAAACCCTGCCGCCGCCAGAACCTCCTTCTGGCCCAATGTCAATTATATGATCTGCCACTTTTATCATATCAAGATTGTGTTCAATTACAAGTACGGTATTGCCTCTGTCAACCAGTTTATACAGCACGTCCAGCAGGTGTTGAATATCCTGGAAATGAAGCCCGGTTGTAGGTTCATCTAAAATGTAAAAAGTTTTACCGGTATCCCTTTTACCCAGTTCTGTAGCCAGTTTTACCCGTTGCGCTTCTCCGCCACTTAATGTAACAGCGCTTTGCCCCAGCGTGATATAACCTAAGCCTACTTCCTGCAGTACTTTTATTTTACGGTAAATAAATGGAACGGCATTAAAGAATTCAACGGCATCATCAACAGTCATATCCAATACATCACTGATTGATTTTCCTTTATACCTTATCTCCAGGGTTTCCCTGTTATACCTTTTCCCGTTACATTTTTCGCAATGAACATGCACATCAGGCAAAAAATTCATTTCAATCACACGCATACCACCGCCTTCACAAACATCACACCTGCCGCTTTTAACATTAAAAGAAAAACGGCCTGCCGCATATCCCCTGATCTTTGCTTCAGGAACCGCAGCAAATAAAGTACGTATATCAGTAAAGAATCCGCAATAAGTTGCCGGGTTGCTCCTGGGTGTTCTTCCAATCGGGCTTTGATCAATCTCGATCACTTTGTCGATATTTTCAAGCCCCTTGATTGACTTGTATGCCAGCGCTTCACCCTTAGCGTTATAACAAAAAGCATTCAGTAACGGATACAATGTTTCATTGATCAGGGTTGATTTTCCACTACCACTTACACCAGTTACCAATATTAATTTACCCAGGGGGAATTGTACAGAAACATTTTTCAGGTTGTTACCTGATGCACCTTTCAGTTCTATGAATTTCCCGTTTCCCTTTCTTCTTTCTTTTGGTAATTCAATTCGTTTTTTTCCGCTCAGGTACATGGCTGTTTCTGAATCTGAACTTAACACTTCTGCCGGTGTTCCGGCAATTACTACTCTACCACCATGGCTACCTGCTTTGGGCCCGATGTCAACCAGGTGATCTGCAGCCAGCATGATGTCTTTATCGTGTTCTACTACCAATACACTGTTTCCAATGTCGCGTAAATTCTGTAATGCAACGATCAGCCGCTGGTTATCCCGCTGATGCAATCCAATACTCGGCTCATCTAATATATATGTTATACCCTGTAGTTGTGATCCGATCTGTGTGGCTAGCCGGATACGCTGGTATTCGCCGCCGCTCAAACTCCTGGAAGGACGATACAATGTAAGATAGGTCAACCCTACATCCAGTAAAAATTGCAATCTTTCCCTGATCTCTTTAAGAATATCTTTAGCTATAATATTTTGCTTCTCCGATAATCTTTTTTCCAATCCGGCAAACCATCCCGCAAGCATATCCAGGTCCATTGCACTCAGGTCGGCTATATTTTTTTCATCAACCTTAAACCATAAACTCTCTTTTCTCAGCCTGGTTCCATTACAGGAATCACAAGGTTTTAATTTCATGAATTTTTCTGCCCAGTCCCTCACTGCTTCACTGGTATTTACTGCGCCAAACCAGCGCTTTACCATATTAACAACGCCTTCATATTCCGTTTCATAAAATCCGGCTTCGCTGCTCTGAACATCTACGTCTGCCGATTCCAGTATATCATCGCCTGATTCTTCTTTACCGTAAAGCAACACATTCAAAGCTTTTTGAGGTAAATCCTTTACCGGCTTTTCTAAATTTATCTTATACTTTTTTGAGATTTGTTGTACCTGTTTAAAAACATGCGCTTCCCTTTCTTCACCCAAAGGCACAATAGCCCCTTCCTTTACCGACAGGTTAAAATCCGGGATCACGGCATCCATGTTAACCTGGTAAACTGTGCCCAAACCTTTACAGGCCGGGCATGCCCCATAAGGTGAGTTAAAAGAAAATGCATTGGGCGATGGTTCCTCGTAGCTGATACCAGTATCAATACACATCAGTTTTTTACTGTATTGTGTAACTTTATTTTCATCATTCACCAGTAGAAAGAGCAGATCTTTACCAAGCAACAGCGTTTTCTGTACGCTCTGGCTTAAACGCAGTTTCATGTCTTCCGTTACCTGCATACGGTCAACAACTACTTCTATATCATGAATTTTATACCTGTCAACCTGCATTCTTGGCGTAAGATCCAACACTTCTCCATCAACCCGTACTTTTAAAAATCCCTTTTTTCTGATATCCTCAAAAAGTTCCCTGTAATGGCCTTTTCTTCCGCGTACCAATGGAGCAAGTACACTTATTTTTTTGTTGTAAAATTTTTTAAACACAGACTGAACAATCTCTTCTTCACTGAATTTAGCCATTTTCTTCCCCGTGTTATAACTATAAGCTTCTCCAACCCGTGCAAAAAATAACCGGAGAAAATCATATATCTCAGTGATGGTTCCAACTGTACTCCGTGGATTTTTATTGGTTGTTTTTTGCTCTATTGAAATGACAGGTGAAAGACCCGTGATCTTATCAACATCGGGCCGTTCCATATCACCCACAAATTGACGGGCATAAGCTGAAAAGCTTTCCATGTAGCGGCGTTGCCCTTCATTATAGATCGTATCAAATGCAAGCGATGATTTTCCGCTTCCGCTTACACCGGTAAATACCACCAACTGGTTCTTGGGAATCTTTATATCAATATTTTTCAGGTTGTGCTCCCTCGCACCAAACACTTCTATAAATTCGCCTGCATTTTTATTTTTTGAAGACTTCTCTTTTTTTGTAGCCATTTTTTTCTCCCTTGCGGTAAAGATACAAACAAATTAAAGGCGGGTTTATCAATCATATTATCATTTGTTGAAGTATTTAATACCTTTGCTTCAAAGTAAATTAACAAATATGTTTTCAAGTTTATTTGGGAAAAAAGAAGCCGATATGCCGGGGCATTTGTTTACCGACAGGGCATACATGACAACCATTGCCAAAATGCATGCATGTATAGAACTGGCAGAAAAGGACAAATCGTATCTGTTTATTGCGTGGTTTAAAGACACTGCCACCGAATTCAGGAAATATTTTTTGGAACACGGTGCACCTGAAAGCATGGTTATAGAAGTGAAAGAGTTCCATACCTCCCGTTTAGTTAATCATAAACCGGTATTCGTGGAACATTACCCTTTACATACAACAGAAGAAGCTTTGGTGAAAGACTGGAAACAGGAAAAGATAATTGTTTACAGTGCTCTGGATGAACCTTTGTTCAAACATTTTGGAAGTGAAAAGATCATTCCAATGATGAAGCTGATGGGTATGAAAGAAAATGAAGTGATTGAACACAACATGGTAACAAAATCAATTATCAAAGGGCAACATAAAATTGAAGAGCAGGTAACAGTTGAACAATCTGCCAACTCGCAGGAAGACTGGATGAAGCGGAATCTTGGGTAACATGAATAAAGTAAATAAAACGCTGTTACCTGATTACAATAACTGTTCCTTTTTGAATGACGGGTATCTTGTCACTGACAGAATAAGTTGCAACCCATGTGTATGTTTGTGAATGCGAAAATTTACCCTTATACCTTCCATCCCATTTTGAATAAGGATCTGCTGCAGAAAAAATAAGTTCTCCCCAACGCCCGTAAATATTCAGCCTGTAATTTTTTAAAGTTGGCAAAGCTGTTAATGGCAAAGGGCCAAAACCATCATTCACTCCATCTCCATTTGGCGTAAAAGCCGAAGGAAAATATACATCAGTACATTCAACAGTTACACGGATGCTATCAGTTCCCTTACAACCTGCAGCATCTGTAACAGAAACACTGTACAAACCTGATGCAGTAACTGAATAAGTTGGTGTTACTGAATTATCCTGCCATATATATGATGAAAAATTTCCCGGATTGAGTACCAGTTTTTCACCCGGACAAATTGTAGTATCATTTCCTAAAAATACACTTACGGGCAAGGCTATATTATTTACCCTGATATTTATTGTACTGATGGCACAGCCATTGGCATCCAAAACAAAGAGTGAATAAGTACCTGGAAAAAGATTACTTGCCGAAGCGGTTGATGAACCGTTCGACCAGGTATATGAATACGGAACTGTTCCCCCGGTAACAGTTACTGAAGCAACGCCGTTTCCTGAACCGCAGGTTGCATCTGAAATGTTTAGGATTTGTGTTAACATGGCCGGCTGAACAAGTGTTACCGGTAACGAAACACTACATACGTTTGTTCCGGAAACAGTAACCGTATA
>JAGPDJ010000214.1 GCA_018057635.1 Ferruginibacter sp.
CCATAATATGATGGCTAAAAGAAAATAAATTGTCTGTGGACTTTCAATTACAAATAACTTGGTGAATGATCTGAAGAATAAATTCAAAGCGCTTTCCGGAGATTTCCATTCGGAAATATGCACTTCCGCGAAATTATTGAACAATACCTGTAGCGCACCGATGGCCGCCAGGGAAAGGCAGGACATTATAACGCCGTTAAATACTTTTAAGCTTGTTTCATCAAAGAACCCGGCACGGCTATATCTTTTAAAAAGCCGCACTAGTAAATACCCGACATATAAAAAGATAATGTTGCTGATTATTTGTGTGATGAACCAGACCAAGGGGGCCTGCCCCGCCGGCACCACGTAGGAGTAATCATTGGTTAAATAGGCAATAAACCAACGCAGGTGGTATACGAGTGCTAAAAATGAAAAGGCAATTGTTGCCCACAAAACAGCTTGAATGAATTGGGGCTTTGAAAAATTTGTCCTGGCCATATTTTAAAGATTAAGGGAGTATCACACAAACCTAGGCATTTAATTAAATAAAACAAATAAAAATTATTGATATATTTTAAATAATAGACATTAAACGTTACCTGCCACTTGATTTTGGGGCTCAGGTATCCTGATCAACCGGTTGATTTGTATAATTAATTGTGTGACAGTAAATTAGCAATAGCTGCAGTAGTTAACTCCGAAAATGTTAAGTGTCTGCCTTCAACATTACTGGCAAAGGCAAGGCCGGGCTGATAGTCGGGATTGGATATTCTAACTGGCCGAGCTGACTGCTTCTAAAAGTAAGTAGTAAGTATTTTAAGGAGGACTTTATTTACAAAAGCTTGCCAAGTAATACACCTGTACTATTGCTGTGTGGCAATGATAGACATCTCCCAGTTTCCGCTATATATACATAGCTCTTCATTATTCAATGAAGGCCCGATGCTTACTTCGACTTCCCAGACTCCAGTAAATGTATGTGCCGCTTCATGATACTCACCATCATATATTAGCAGGGGCTTTCTGCTGAGGTTTTGGGCGATTGTTTTGCCATCATCCTCCAGGGCAAAATCAACAGGGTATTCTTTTGTAAAATGGATGGCCCTGCCATCAATATATCCCTGTATCGTAGCTGGGTGTGGGTTCAATCCTGGTCCTTCCAGCTCCTGGCAGGTACCCCGGAACTGACCTTCTTCCAGCATTTCAATGGTTATGGTAAAGCTGACTTTCTCCCCGGCAAAGTCCCCATACTCCGGGCCGTATTGAAAATGGCCAAGCCAGGTGCCAGAGAGGTTGTGTTGGGAGGGATGCATCGGGTGAATATCGTAAAAACTATCTTTTAATTATAGTATTTGTTAGAGTATTAAAATTAACTGTTGTATATCTTGTAATTTTTGCGTTAGGCAAACCTTGGCGGAGATGGTGCTGAGTCAAAGACATGAGCACAACAGTGCTATTAATTGGGTATTTTGAAAGATGATGAGAGTTTTGAGGAATGCTACAAATAACAAAGGAGTTTAAAAGCTGTAGAATTTTATTTGAGGAAAACTACTTGTATCATTGGGTTTAATCATTTGCAAATGCAACTAGCAAATTAATTTATATCCCAATCCCCTTACATTAATAATTTTTACGGTTGTATCTGCATTTAGATAGCTTCGTAATTTAGAAATAAAAACATCAAGGCTTCTGCCGGAAAAATAGTCAGTATTGCCCCATAAGCTTTGCAGTATATCATTTCGTTTCAGCGGTTCATTGCGCTTTAATAGTAAAAGCTGCAGCAAATCGGCCTCACGGGATGTAAGTTGCCTTTTTCTGATTCCCATTTTTAGTTCGCCTGACGGGTATAAAAATGTTGATTTACCAATCTGCCATGAATAAGTTACATTTTTAGTTAATGCAACAGGGTTCAACTCTCTTTTTAGCAGAGATTTCATTCTTACCTCTAGCTCAGCAATGCTGTAGGGTTTTTTTAAATAGTCATTGCCACCCATTTCAAAGCCTTTTACCACATCAGCAGTTTGTGAACGGGACGTAAGAAAAATTACAGGCGTCATGCTGTCTGTTCTCCTGATTGTTGCAATCCATTCAAAGCCGTTTCCGTCGGGCAGCATCACATCTGCTAAAATGATATCGGGTTCTTCCTGTTTATACAAAAGCATGGCTTTAGCAAGCGTAAGAGCATGGTACACTTCAAAGCCTTTTGCTTCAAGGCTTTCTTTTACAATTTCCGCTAGTGCGGTTTCATCTTCTATGAATAGGATTTTTAATATGGCCATATCAATGTAACGATTGTGCCCTTCCCTTTGGTACTGCTTATCTCAATTTTCCCATGATGTGCTTCCATTATATTTCTCACATAGCTCAATCCCAGTCCATGTCCTTTTACAGCATGATTCGGCTTAGGCTCTCTGTAAAATTTATCAAACACATAGGGTAGGGAGGAACTGGCTATGCCCTCCCCTTTATCTTCACAAATGATGCGAAAGTGACGGTTGTCTGATTGGCAGATAATATCAATGTGAACATCCTCCCCTGAATATTTAATCGCATTGTCTATAACATTTGTCAGGGCTTGCTGAAAAAGTTGTTTGTCTGCCATGAGCAAATTTATGCCTGTATTATTTGTAAATTGGTAATGTACTTTTTTGTCGGTTGAAATTTTATGAGTTTCTGTTATTTCTTTAATCGTTGTTTCAATTTCTATTTCTTCTAAATGGACAGGAATGCTTTTTTTTCCGAACAGGGATATGTTTAAAATATTGTCTATTAAACCGGCCAGCCTTTTAGTTTCATTTTTTGCATGTCCTATATAGCGAAAATATTTTTCCTTGTTTAATTCTGAATTGTTTAATGCCTCTAAGGCGGCAGAAATAGTGGTCACAGGGGTTTTTAATTCGTGCGTAATATTATTGATAAAATCGGTTTTGATGACGGCTAGTTTTTTTTCATGAATTAATGCTTTTAGTAACAGCCAGATACAAAAGGAGACTAAAAAAACCAGGAGCAGGGATCCGGCTAATATCCAAATCATTTTGGAAAGTACATGTCTGATCGGAGAGTCAAAAACAGCTCTTATATACTGTTCTTCTTGTTTCCACCATTTATAGGTGGGTTGTGCCTTGGTTACAATTTCTCCCTTTTTTATCAATGTATCAGGGAAATTGGAGTAATTGAAAAGACTGTCTGCATGGCTTAAATAGAAATGAAAATTTGTAAAAATTTTTCTTTCAGCCAGATATTGTTGAAGTAACGGACGAAAACGACTAGTGTCAAAACCATATTGGGTTACTTTTTCGAGGGCAAAATCTCCGAGGCTTTGGATCCGGTAATAAATCACATGATTTTCCAGGTCTTCAGTTCGGAGGTTTCGGGCAAAGCGCTGTGCTATTTTTCTTTTATAGGCGGTATCATCCTGCTTTAGATAAGCTGCCAGTTCAGGATGGCTGAAGGATGTAAAGTCGTTCTTGTCTTTTGCGTTAGTAATCCGATGAGAAATCTCGTCTACGTTGGCTAAATATTTACTCGAAATTATAAAGGAAGAAGTATCCAGTAACTGTTCTGTTATTATTTGCTCAATGGTATCGCAGCGCAGCTGAAAATCTTTTTTTATGGCATCTTCAAAGGCCAGATTTGTTTCTCTTTCAAAATTAATCCGGGAGGCGCTGTAATAATTTGTTATCCAGTAATACTGCAGCAGAATAACCCCTGTTATAGCCAACAGGCATATTGATAGTAGCCACCGGATATTTTTTATCATGCTGCAAATATAAAGCTTGTTCCAGGCTGGCAGTGACCGTTAACAAACGATAACATTCGATTAGGGGTGGTTAACGCTAAGATATTGGCAGGATATGGAGCTTTGTAAAAATATAATTTATGAAAAAAATGATGATCTGTTTTTGTATGCTGACTGTGGTACAGTTAAATGCGCAGGATCCGGTTTTGAAAGTCGGTAGCCCTTTTCCCGAGATTACTATTTCCCATATTAGTAACGCACCGTTAAAAGAAATCTACCTGAACAAGGTAACAGACAATAAATATTATATTCTGAATTTTTGGGGCACATGGTGTGGGCCTTGCCTTCCTGAAATGGACACATTGGCAGTGCTTCAAAAGAGTAATGAAGGGAAAATTCAGATTATTGCCATTTCCGACGATAATGAAGATCGGAAATCGAAATACCTGAAAAAGAAGCCATCTGGTTTGTGGCTAGCTACAGATACAAACTACACGCTTTATAATATGCTGGGCCTCGCATTTGTAGGTCAGAGTGCTATCATTAGCGCCGATAGAAGGATTGTAGCATTGGTAAGAACGGATTCAATTAATCAGCAGATGATTAATAAAATATTACGGGGAGATACAGTACTGATGAGCGCAGGCATAAAAGAAGCTAATAACCCTGTACTTGAAGTGGCCTTTGACATAGATTCAAGTACCCTGCATAGTTTTACCATCAGGGGGTATAAAAAAGGGCTGGCAAGTATGTCTAATGCCTATTGGGACCATAAAACATATAAAGACAGAAGGATTACATTTTTTAATTTGTCAATTGGTTCTTTGTACCGGGCTGCTTATGGTATAAAATCTTTTAAACACCAGGAAGTATTCGATAGTACAGTAAGTGAGATGGAGGTTTACAACTATAATATGAAAAATAAAACAGCTTCATATTGTGTGGATTTGCTGGTTAAGCCTGAACAAAAAGACAGTCTGTATATCATACTGCAACAATACCTCAATAAACATTTTCCTGTGCAGTCCCGATTGGAGAAAAAGTTTATAGAAGTATTGGTCTTAAAGCAAAAATCAGGGATGAAAATTAAACTAACAAAATCCGTTGCTGAAAAAGCCTCTTATGGATTCAGTGGAGCCGGGTACAACGGTGTTAAAGTTTTAGTGTCTGATTTTGCGTCAGATTATCTTACAAATGAATTAGAATTTCCCGTTGTTGATGAAACCGGGTTGACGGGGTTTTATGACATCAAAACAAATGTAGAACTGCGAAACCGGGAGGGTATA
>JAGPDJ010000215.1 GCA_018057635.1 Ferruginibacter sp.
CTATTTCTACATCCGCCTTACAATCGTAGTATTTTTCTTTTTGTATCAGCTTATCATTTACATAAAAATCAACGGCTGTTTCAGACCAGGCATTCCCAAAGCGTTTGTGTTCGCTGAATATTCCCTCTTCCTTGTTTTTTCCTTTGTATTTTATAAATTTTAATACAATCAGTTTTTTCTTGTCAATCCAGAGCTGGTTTGATTTTTCTGTGGCTTCATTTGCGCCTATAACATAAACAGGCTGGCCATTCCAGGTATTTTCATGAAACCTGCCAAGGTCGTATCCTTGTCTTTTGATCTTTGCTTTTACTGAATCAAAAGAATATGAGTACATACCTCCAAGCAGGAAAGTAAGATTATCGTTATCATATCCTTTATAAATCAATTTGTTTTTACGGAAATTATATACAGAATCTTTCACGTATAAAACAGCATTACCTTCTTTTTTATCTCCAAAATCTATCCTGAATTTATCCGGGAAAATGATATACTCATACCAGGTGGAAGTCTTGGTAAGGCTGTCATTTTTATATTGTTCCGTTGTTTGTGTAAACGTAAAACTCTTATACCATTTACCGGCATAACGTTTATGCATATCTTTTAAAACATCTTCAGCATTTTTTGCACCGGAGAATGAACAAATTGCTACAAACAGTAAAAAGGAAAAGTATTTCATGATGAACATTTTATAGTTTAAAATCACTACAATTTAATGAACATCCTGAACCTGGCGTTTATTTATATATAAATGAGCAAATGCAGGTATGAACGGATTGTTTGCCCTTTATTAATTCATCAGTCCCATATATTGCCGGGTAACTTTATTAATAATATAACCGCTGATCCAGCCTACATAGGCATACCTTGGATATATGAATTTCTTGTCGGGGTTAATGGTGTTTACCTGCTGAACAAGTTCATCGAGCCAGATTGCACCGGCAAGCAATGCTTTCTGGTCGTATGTTTTTAAAACGCGGTTTATATTTTTCATGGAAGCCCTTGCATCTTCGGCATTGGAGATCAGGGTTATATCCGGTTGTGTTACTTTTTCATAACTGGAATAGATTAACCTCCTGAATTCACTGATATCGCGGCTTGAAATTTCTGTATAATTATTGCGGATACTGCTTTCCGGGTGCATGATTGAAGCAATTGCCCAAACTATTCCGCCCGAAAGATATACTATATCCCTAGATTTAAAATCCTTTTTATTGGCAAATTCATACACCATTACCCTTCCAAGGCTGTCTTTCCAAAGTTGTTCTGCTGTTCTGGCATATATATTTATATCACCCGTTGTTCTTGATTCTATCAGCCTTTGAAATGATTTTGTTCCTAAAGGGAAAGTTATTGGAATAAAAACCTTTTTATCATTAAAATACCCACCCTTTGTATTACCACTTCCCACATCAAGCTGATTGGTATTAAAACGGTTCTTTTGTGGTACTATTCCTAAAAAACTAAGTTCAGCTTCCTGCGTTGCTGTGATGTAATTTATTTTTACAGCCGTATCAAGGTTTTTAGGCCGGATGATATTGGCAAAATAATCAACCTTATTATACCTGTCCAGTTCCTGTTTTAATCCACTACTTATTACTATGTAAACCCTTTTTGCAGGAACTTCATATTTGTACTTAATGAGGTTGTACAGTTTTTCAATAGCATCCTGTGTTTCCTTTTCACTCTGGTAAGACAAAGAGGCTGCATCGGTATTAATAGCAGTATCTGCTTTCAGGGTATAATCATATTCACGGTCTTTACTTAGTTTTACATCTATAACAGTCATTTTTATCCCCTTAGCACCTATTTCTACACCGGCATATAATTCTCCAACACCCTGGGCACTTTTTAAAAGGCTTTCTACAATATTTGCCATTACTGTGAGCCCCTGTGCACGGTATTCTTTAATTGCCAGTTCATAAGCAGCTATTGCCAGTTTTGGCTGATCAGTTTTAGTGTACAGGTTACCGAGACCCTTATGCGCTACTGCCAAACAATAAATATCATTGTTTGCTTTGGCTTTTTCCAGGCCTTTTTTAAAATATTCTTCAGCAGCTTCAAATTGCTGTGCTTCCAATAAAGTTCCGGCGGTTTCAAGTATCCTGAAAGTTACCTGGCTCTTTATTTTTTGAGCCTGGGTACTGATAGATGAAACCAATAATACTACAAATAGAAATCTCTTCAACATGGTAATAAATTAAAATAATCTATTAAATAAATAATTAACTGCTTACAGTTTTTACAGATGGGTTATCTTATCAGGGAGAAAATATTTACTATTTTCCAGTAGTTTAACAGGTGTGGATCGTTTACAAAACCGCTGCTAAGGTAAACCAGTTAAGGAACAATTATCGCCTATAACGTAAGATGTGAATAGATTGGCAAAAATGGTGGAAAAATAGTAAGGTGGTTTATAGCTTTAACTTCTAATATGCTGTAATCCAGTCTGAATGCCGGAATGGCTGCCATTTAATTGTAGCCAGATCAACGGTAGAATCTACCAATGGCCGTGCAGTATTCCGGTTTAGAGAAACCTCCCCGATTGCAAAAACCTGCACTTTCGGGTATCCTTTACTCGTATATTCTTTTTTTAACCGATGGGCATATTGCAAAATGATATCGGGAGATGTTGCCAGGGTTCTCAGGTGAGCAAGAGCGAATTTTTTACCCGGATCTTCTTTCCATGTTTGTTTGCTCTCCGGGTCAAAAACTTTAAAATGAATTCTACCACTTTTCGTCCTTAGCATCATTTTCCAGCTCATGCGGTAACCTTCTTCTGTCCAGAATACATTTCCGGAAAAAATCCATGGACGCAAGGGTAATAAAAGCTGGAAAAGAGCATAAATGCCAAGGCAAGTAATTATTAATTTCCTTTTAAGCAGAGAAAACTCAAACCGCTCAACCTGCTTATGAATTACAGGTTTACGCTTGAAAAATATTTTTTCAATAGTAGCAGCTTCAAAAAAGAAAACAAGAAATGCCAATGATAAATAAGGGAATATCCCCAGTTTAAATGTATAGGAATTAAACAGGTGAAAAAGGCAGGAAAGCAGGAATGCCAGGTTCCTTGTCTTTTTAAAAAGTAACAAGGGAACGATCAGCAGATCAAATAAAAAACCAGCATAACAAATAAACAATTGAAACCATTTTTGTCCGTACAACAACCCAAGTACCGGGTGCTCGCTAAGCCTGGAAAACTGAATGGCTATAAATTTGCCGGAAAACCAGTCGGGTGTAATCTTGCTGATCGCTGCAAAAAAATACATGACCGCAAGCTGGAATATAAAAATCCATATACAATATTGCGGACAAGTAGCTGATGAGATCGTTGGATTTCTTTTTGCATCAAATGCGTATAATCTATTTGCAGGCATAAAAACCATGATCCAGGATATAAGCAATACGAGGTAATAATGATTGTTATAACCTGATTTCTGTATCAGGTACAGGTAAGTCCATAAAATGGCATAAGAACACATCGCAATACGGTACCAGGCTCCCAGCATGATCAGTAAAGCAAGCAAAGCCATAAAGGCAACATACAGGTACATACCTGAACCGGGCAATGGCTGAAGAAATTCCAGGCCAACGTATGCAAACGTAAAAGCTGGTGCTATATAATTCTGGTAAATGGTTCCGTTTAATAAAGTGGAAACTGCATGATAAAACAACAGGAACCCGAAAAATATTCTGAATACGATCAGCGGGGCAATATTCACCGGTTGAAAAAGCCTGTTGGTAAAAGCTTTCTTAATTAATATTCTATCAGCAGCAAATGGCATGTTGCAGGATTGAATCTTTACCAGTAAAAAATCTGTACTTTAAGCTGTACATAAATTTATTAAAAACTTACCTGTTAACAACTACCTCTATTACTTTTTTTCTGTCGGCACTCTCCCATCTAAACCGGATAAAAAATGTTTTACCGGTCATTGCTTTTAACCTGAAAGGTATTTTGGAAAGATAATCAACAAGATTATCTTCCATGGAACCCTTCACTTGTTTTAATTGTTTGTCAGGAATTTTTATTTCTTTCAGGGCATTGTCATACACCCAAAAACTTTCTTTACCCGACAATACTTCTGTCATAGACGAACCTTCAATTTCTTTCATATCGAGGCTCAGGTATGCCATTTTTGGATTCACCCTGATACTGGTATCTGTGCTAACGTCCAACTTTTTTATTTTTAATCCTGCCGATATTGCATACAAAATATTACTTGCTTTAATATCATTTATTAATTTTGAAGTCTGCATTGCTTCTCCGGGTTTAGCAATCGTTAATGGCAACTCTATTCTTAACTGGTTTTTACTTTTAAGATCGTAAATCCTTACTGTTACAATACATTCTGGTTCGGCTTTTAAAATTTCCTGTTTCAATGGCACTTTCACCTGTAATGCTTTAATGCTGACTTGCTGAAAACCTTTAATTTCCTGGTCTTTAAAGTAATTTGGGTTCTTGAATAATACAGCCCCTTTAAGATTTGTAATTGTTAACTCTGCGGCTACAAATACAGTTTTTGCCCTGTCTTCAGTGAATCCTGCAGGTAACTGAAAAAGAATTTCTACTTCCTTATTAAGTAATACCCTGTTATTTAACAAAAATCCTGCATCAACTTTTATATCTATGCTTTTAACGGTAATCCCTTCATTAAAATAACGGCAACCGGTAAATGGCAATATACCATTTGATTGTGCAAAGTTGTAAAGCGGTAACGAAACTATTAAAGTGAACATTACCAATATTCTTTTAAACATCATATATAGCTTTGAGGGATTAATTTCTGCAGGAAAAATAATTTAACGAAAGTTAAGTGCATTATGTTAGAGTAAAGCAGCAAACCTTATATTAAATGTAAAATAGGAATCATTATTCTTTGGGTTTCCACGTTCATACCCGATATTGGTATTGTGGGAAGGATTGAGTTCCTTTTGGCGGTCGTTCAGCATCAGGGCATTTGAAAGCTGGGTTCCGGAAAAATATTGATTGTATA
>JAGPDJ010000216.1 GCA_018057635.1 Ferruginibacter sp.
ATTCAGGTCCTGGGCCCAGTCTGTATTTGCGTTTTCTCCGGTGCCAATATATAATTTACCATCTGGTCCAAACTGCATATTACCTCCGTTGTGATTGGTTGCCGAACTTAATGGATCCAGGTCAAGAATGATTACTTCACTGCCTGCAACAGCCACATCGCCATTAGCAGTAAACCTGCTGATTCGGTTTCTTGCACCGGAAGATATTGTGTAAAATATATAGATGTATTTATTAGTTGCAAATGCCGGATCAAAAGCCACTCCAAGTAATCCTCGTTCACCTGATGAATTAACACTGACGGATAAAAATGGCTGAGATAGCAATGTCCCATTTTTTATAACCCTTAACTGGCCCGCTTGCTGTGCAACAAAGATCCTGCCATCCGGTGCAAATGCCATTGTTGTTGGATTTGTAATGCCATTGGTTACAAGTACCTGGCTAAAACCGGCAGGTAATGATTGTGCATTTGATTCATTCAGGCTAAAGATAATAGCCACAATGAATAGTTTTAATACTTTATAATTTTGTTTCAGAATAATTTGGAAATCGGGCAAAGCATTGCCCTTTGCAGCAATTAAATTAGGTGCATTCATGTTTTGATTCTTTAATAGTTTAATTCTAATAAGCCGGTAGTGGTTAGAAAAGAACTTATATTAAAAATGTCTGGTCAGCTGATTTCTAATTATACTCTATACCTGAGGATTTAGGATATCGCTGCTTACCTTGTGAAAAATATATTCTTAAACAGTGTAATACAAAGTTCATTCCATTATCCTAATTACGTATTACAGAATTCATATGTTTTGTTACATGATTCACACATGAAATAAAAAACAAGTATTTTAGAAGTTAATTATTTGAGTATAAATAAATGAACGAAATGGAGTATTCTGCGTATTAAATTGGGAGATAATTTACTCAGTAATTGAGTTATTTTGATTGAACTAACTATGTTCGTAATAGTTATTCATTTTAATAAAATATATGATTTGGGTTTTGTAGTTATGATAATTTTAACAAATAGATGAAACTATATTGCTTTGTTATATTATAAAAAAGGATATTTAGTTTCACAGGGTACATAGTTATATTTAAAAATTCTGTCACAGTATAACAGGGCTGTATATTATTTTTTTATTGTTTTTCTTATTTTGACCAATTCAACAGGCACTTTTCACAAGTTTTTTAATGTACTTTAAATCAGTAAATTTGCGTTATGAATAAATTGATTTGTGTACTCTTAACAGTATTGCTTTTTTCCTGTGAGAAAAATATTGATTTTGACCTGAAGGAATCGCCCAATGTTTTAGTAGTTGATGCTGAGATTGAAAATGGTAAGGCACCAACCGTTGTATTGACCAGAAGTTTTTCATTTTACAGCCAGATAAATGCACAATTACTTTCGGAATCATTTGTACGAAATGCGGAAGTGTATATTTCAAATGGTACGTTAACGCATAAATTAAAGGAATATGCTTACCCGCTCGTACCGGGTGTACTGGCATATTTATACAGTATCGATTCAGCTTCTCTGTCTACAGCTTTTGTTGGTGAATTAAACACTGGTTATACGCTTAAAATAATATCCGATGGCAAAGAATATAATTCAGCTGCCAGGATACCTGAATTAGCCGGTATACCGGACTCAATCTATTTCAAACAGGCTCCTTTTATTGCAGATACCAATAAAAAAGCCATGTTTGTAAAAGCTACTGAACCGGCGGGTTTGGGAAATTTTTACCGTTATCTTACAAAAGTGAACAATGGCCTTTTTTTACCTGGAGAAAATTCTGTTTTCAACGACCAGGTGATTGATGGTTCAACTTATGATGTTCAGTTTCCGCAGGGTATCAACCGAAATGATCCTCCAAAGGCAGATAGTAACTTTTACAACCGGGGTGATACCGTTACATTCAAATACTGTAATATTGACAAGTCAACTTATACATTCTGGAATACCTGGGAATTTGCTTATCAGAGTATTGGCAACCCTTTCTCGCAGCCCAATAAAGTTCTGGGTAATTTAACAAACGGAGCATTGGGGGCATTTTGTGGTTATGCTGCCTGGTATGGAACCGTAATTGTTAAGTAATTTTACACAAAGTCTACATTTTATAATTTTTATGAAAGAAAATGCAATTGAAAAAACAGGTTGCCTGATCATTGGATCAGGGCCTGCAGGATATACTGCAGCTATTTATGCCGCAAGAGCTAACCTCAAACCGGTTTTATACCAGGGCATTCAGCCTGGAGGGCAGCTTACCATTACAACAGAAGTAGAAAATTATCCCGGTTACCCGGATGGAATACAAGGCCCGGAAATGATGGTGCATTTTGAAAAACAGGCTGCACGTATGGGTGCTGATATCCGTTATGGGCTTGCAACTAAAGTTGATTTTTCGGGCCATCCGTTGAAAGTAGAAATTGATGAGGAAAAATGGATTGAGGCTGATGCAGTCATCATTAGTACGGGTGCATCTGCAAAATGGCTTGGCATTGAAAGTGAACAGCGGCTTAACGGTTATGGAGTTAGTGCTTGTGCTGTTTGTGACGGTTTCTTTTTTAAAGGTAAACCGGTAGCAATTGTAGGAGCAGGAGATACTGCAGCAGAAGAGGCATTGTATTTGTCTAAAGTATGTAGTGAAGTGCATATGATCGTTCGCCGTGATGAAATGCGTGCCAGTAAAGTGATGCAGGAAAGAGTGAAAAATACGGCAAATATTCATATCTACTGGAACAGTGAGGTAGATGAAGTTCTGGGTGATAAGAAAGTAGAAGGGCTTCGGATTATTAACAATAAAAGCGGTGATAAAAAGGAAATTACACTGGATGCATTTTTTGTTGCCATCGGTCATGAACCCAACAGTGGTATTTTTAAAGGTTGGCTAAACATGGACGAAGCTGGTTACCTGGTAACTATTCCGGGTAGTTCACGTACAAATGTGGAAGGAGTTTTCGCAGCCGGAGATGTTCAGGATAAAATTTACAGGCAAGCTGTTACTGCAGCAGGTAGCGGATGTATGGCAGCATTGGATGCAGAAAGGTATTTAAGTGAAAAAGGATTTCATTGATGTTTACCATTCATTTAAATAACATGCATTTTTTTGCATATCATGGTTTACATGATGAAGAATCTGTAACAGGTAATAGTTTTGTTGTTGATGTAAATATTAAATTCATGCCAGCTGAAAAGATAAGATCAATTCAGCAAACAATTAATTACGCGGAAGCATATACGATTATAAAAAAGATCATGAATAAACCCGTTTCACTGCTGGAAACACTGGCTGAATGTATTGCAGAAGAAATTTATACAATGGATAACCGTATCAGGGAAATAAATGTACAGATCAATAAACTAAATCCACCTATAGAAAATTTTTCCGGCCATGTAGGCGTTACGTTTAATAAAGTATTTGAATAATGAAATGGCTGTTTGTTTTTCCCCTTATGGTATTAACTTTTTTTAGTGCAGTTTCACAGGATGTGAGCATGATGTTAAAAGAAGGCGACAGGCTGGAAGCTATTCCGGATGAAAATGCTGCATTTCATAAATTCCGGGAAGTGTTGAAAGTGCAGCCTTTGAATATATACGCTTTAAGTAAATGCAGTGAATTATGCAGCAGGATTGGCAAACGCCAGGTTTATCCAAAGGCCAGGGACGATTATTACCATGCCGCAAAAACATACGCTGAAATTGCTTTACGGATCAATCCTACTGATAGTGATGCAAATTGTTCAATGGCTATGGCACTGGGCAGGAGTTCCATGAGTAAATCGGGCAAAGAAAAAGTTGCCAATGCAAAGGAAGTAAAAAAATATGTGGATATCTCTCTTCGAAGTAATCCCAAAAACTTCATTGCATTGCACATACTTGGCAGGTGGCATTATGAAATCAACAATTTGAGTTTCCTGGAAAGGGCTGCTGTAAGAGTACTTTATGGAGGTATGCCTGATGCATCAATCAGGGAATCAATTAATGCCTTTGAAAGATCAAGGGCAGTAGCACCGGGATTTTTGTTGAATTACCTGGAGATGGCAAAATCATACAAACAGGATGGTCAGAATGCGAAAGCTATTGCTTACCTAAAATTGATGTTGTCTTTGCCAAACCAGACAGAAGATGATCCCGCTATCAAGGAACTGGGCAGGTCAATGTTAAATGACTGGAAATAGTAATTACATTATCCGGCAGTATTGCTAATCTGATCATTTTAATTCCGGAATTTAAAATATTGGAAAATGAAAAAATTTATTTCAGTTGTATTATTTGCATACCTGTCTCTTGTTTTACAGGCACAGGAAACTGTAAATTCGGTTTATGACCCGCATACACTGTTCTCACCGTTGTTTTATCCCTACCCGGAAACCATTACACGTGCCGCTAACGGAAGTCCTAATACTGGTTACTGGCAAAACAGGGCAGATTACAGTATCAATGTGAATCTAAACGATGTAACGAATGAGATAGCAGGAGATGTTACAATAACTTATAAGAATAACAGTCCGCATACATTGGATTTTTTATGGTTGCAATTAGACCAGAATTTGTTTAAGAAAGGCAGCAAGGGGCAATCGCGATTACCCGTTGGAGGTAGTAGCCGCTATGGTGATGCGGAAACCGCTTTCAATGGGGGGTATAATATTTCTTCCGTAAAACTTGATAATGAAAACAACAATGCAGATTTTATCATTGATGACACCCGGATGCAGGTACGGTTGCATAATCCCTTGAAGCCGGGTGCTGATGTGAAATTAAAAATTGTTTATTCTTTTGTGTTACCTGCCTATGGAGCAGACCGCTGCGGCATAATGGAAACACCTGGCGGGAACATTTTTTCTGTGGCTCAATGGTATCCACGGCTCTGTGTTTATGATGACCTGCAGGGATGGAACAGCCTTCCATACCTTGGGGCAGGGGAGTTTTACCTGGAATACGGCAATTTTGATTTCAGGATCACGGCGCCAGCTTCGCATATTGTAGTAG
>JAGPDJ010000217.1 GCA_018057635.1 Ferruginibacter sp.
GCTCAGATGCAAATGACATAGAGATCGGTGCCAATAATTTTGATTTTGGTTACAATGCAGCAGATGCCAATGGTGATGGGGAAACAGGCGGCCAGGATGCGAACATTGTAGAGATCAACGCTAACCTGTTTTTGTTTTATGCGAGGCCGTATTAGGAGATGGGAGATAGGAGTTATTCAACCGTAAAAGTTCAGAAATAAATAATAAACCCTGGTTAAAAGCCGGGGTTTATTTTTTGCTATGCTTATTATCATAGAGTGTACCAGAGATGTAACCAGTGTGTATTTGATATCCCTTTGTGTTTTTTGAGCCTTAGTGCCTTTATAGCCAAAAAAACGTAGGATAAAATTTTAATTTCTGAACAAGTCACAAACTGGCAGTATTGAAAGAGATGGAGCTGCAATAAAGATCATCATAAATCTGCGTGTTTTAAATCTGCAAAATCAGCGGGAGCAAAAAATTGCTTTAAGCCAGAACTAAACTAATTCTTTCATCAATCCTTCCAGGTCTAACGGTTTCGTATACATGAGCAAACTCCCATCCTCATTTTTGGGCCATTGTTCATTCGGTTTATCCCAGTATAACTCAACGCCATTTTCATCAGGGTCATTTAAATATAATGCTTCTGATACGCCATGATCTGCATACCCGGTAAACGGGTAGGCTGCCTGTTGCAAGCGGAAATAGATCATAGCCAGGTCTTTACGTGTAGGATATAAAATAGCCATATGAAATAATCCTGCATTTTTTAATGGCGCTGGTGCGCCTCCCTTGCTATACCAGGTGTTTAACCCTATATGATGATGATAACCTCCGGCTGAAATGAAAGCGGCATCAGTGCCGTACAAGGTTTTTATTTCAAAGCCAAGCAATCCACAATAAAAATCGAGTGACCTTTGGAGGTTGGATACCTTTAAATGAATATGACCAATGCTTGTTTGCGGTGGAATTTTATATTGATCAGTCATTTTGATATTATTTTTTGCCGGGAAGGCGTTAAGCCGTAACTGGTTAATGTAATTTAAAAAACGCCTCCCCGCCTTCCCGGCAAAAATATATTTACATCTTCTCAGCCATATCCGGTATATCTGCAGCTTTATAAATTCCTGAATCCAATTTTTTCTTAACCGCTTCAAATGCAGCAAGTGTTTCATCAATATCTGCATCGCTGTGTGCCGCTGTAGGTATGAGGCGGTAAATGATATCACCCTTTGGAATAACAGGGTAAACAACAATAGAACAGAAAATATGGTAATTCTCCCGCAGATCCATCACCATTTGGGTGGCTTCCGGTACATCTCCTTTCATATATATTGGTGTAACCGGCGAATTGGTATTGCCGATATCAAAACCCCTGTCTTTTAATCCCTGTTGCAGGCGGTTTACATTGTGCCATAATTTCTCGCGGAGTTCTGGCATCGAGATAACCATTTCCATACGTTTAAGCATGCCTTCCACGATCAGCAATGGCAGGCTCTTGGCAAAAATCTGGCTGCGGGTATTGTATCGCAGGTATTTGATAACTGCTTTTGGCCCGCTGATAAAAGCGCCGATACTTCCCATACTTTTTACAAAAGTGCTGAAGTAAAGGTCAATGTCTTTCTGGCATCCCTGTGCTTCATCTGCACCGGCTCCTGTTGGCCCCATGTAACCAAAACCATGAGCATCATCAATCAGTATC
The DNA here is from genome assembly GCA_018057635.1 of Ferruginibacter sp. The sequence goes on from JAGPDJ010000217.1 coordinate 1,682, forward strand.
CTGAATTCGTATTTTTTCTTCAGGGCAGTAATCTCTTTCAGGATTCCCTGTTCGCCATCCATGCCGAAAACACCTTCTGTTATCAGCAAAATACCACCGCCGTTTTTAGCAGCCAGTTCTGTAGCACGTTGTAATTGTTTTTCGCAATCTTCAATATCATTGTGTTTAAACGCATAACGGTTACCCATGTGCAGCCTTACACCGTCTACAATACAGGCATGTGCTTCCGCATCATATACGATCACATCACGGCGGTTTACAAGCGCATCTATGCAACTCATGATTCCCTGGTAACCAAAATTCAAAAGCATTGTGTCTTCGCGGCTGATGAATTTGCTGATTACTGCTTCCAGTTCTTCGTGTTTAGTACTGTTCCCACTCATCATACGTGCTCCCATCGGGTTACCCATTCCGTATTTGGCTGCGGCTTCTGCATCTACTTTTCTTACTTCCGGATGGTTAACCAGTCCTAAATAATTGTTCAGGCTCCATACGATCATTTCCTGTCCACGGAATTTCATTCTTGGGCCAAGTTCACCTTCCAGTTTTGGAAATGTGAAATATCCATGTGCACGGTCCATGTGCTGACCGATTGGCCCGCCGTCTTTTACTAATTTTTCAAAAACATCCATTGGTAATTAATATTTAAGATTTTATATTGAATATGCAGTTTCAACAAATTTGCCGGTTCTAATATCAATCTGCTGTTCTTCGATGCACTTTACTTTGTGTAACACAATGATCCTGAAAGTAGTGAATCTTGTAAGTGTTTTCGTCATTGCGAGGTACGAAGCAATCTCGATTTCATATAATACCCTGTTTAGATTGCTTTGCTTCATTCTTCGCAACTCCTCGCAATGACGGAGTTATTATATTTTAGATCAATAATACCCCGGAATAATTTATTGCTGCAAATTTAAGCTTTTGAAGGCAAATTTGCTAACGTTCTGGTAATATGAATAATCAAAATGGATGGTTTAATTTTACAGATATCTTACTAAAACACCGGTTCCATGAAGTATTATCTGTTTGTATCAACCTTTCTGCTGATTTGCCTGGGCAATCAACTGTTTGCTCAACATAAAACACCCATCAGTGAATCAGCTATAAATAATGGTATTGAACGTCCTAAACTGGTAGTTGGATTGGTGATTGACCAAATGCGCTGGGACTATTTATACCGTTATTACAATCTCTATGGTAACGGTGGATTTAAAAGACTGCTGCAAAAGGGATACAGTTTTGAAAATACTTTTATTCCCTATGCAACAGCTGTTACTGCTGCAGGTCATGCTACTTTGTATACCGGTAGTTTACCCGCCATCCATGGCATTATTGGTAATGACTGGGAAGAACGGGACAGTGCGGTTTCTATGTATTGTACCACAGACAGATCAGAAAAAAGTGTGGGTACATCTTCTGCCCAAGGAAGAATGAGCCCGCGTAATTTACTAACAACAACGGTAGGAGATGAGTTGAGGCTGGCTACTAATTTTAAAAGCCGTGTTTTTGGTGTTGCCTTAAAAGACAGGGGTGGAATTCTTACTGCAGGGCATAGTGCCAACGCAGCATATTGGTTTGATGATAGTACCGGCAACTGGATTACCAGTACTTATTATATGAATGAACTGCCAGGCTGGGTTAATAAATTCAATAGTAAACGTTTCATTGATACTTTGATGATGAAAGACTGGAACCTGTTGTATGATATTTCAAAATATGACCAGAGTACTATGGATGACAATGAGTTTGAGAAACCTTTGAGGCATGAAAAAAAACCTGTGTTTCCACATATCTATAAAGACCAGGTGGGTAAGAATTATTATACATTAAGGGAATCTCCTTATGGAAATACATTTACCATTGATTTTGCCCGGCAATTGCTGCTGAGTGAACAACTTGGAAAATCAGGCCAGGCAGACATGCTATGTATCAGCCTTTCATCTACAGATTATATTGGGCATAAAACCGGCCCAAATTCTTTGGAGATACAGGATACTTATCTAAGGTTAGATAAAGACATTGAATCATTCCTCAATTTCCTGGATAAACATGTTGGGGTTGGGCAGTATCTTTTTTTCCTAAGTGCCGATCATGGTGCTCCGCAGGTACCTGCATTTATGAAAGCCAATAAATTACCAGCAGGCAGTATGAAAAAATCAATCCTGAAAGCAGAGTTGAATACTTTTTGTTATGAAAAATTTGGCGCAAAGAACCTGGTGAAAGCAATTCATGAATACCAGGTTTATTTTAATTACAGGTTGATCGATTCAATAAAACCGGATATGTCCGTCATCAAAAAATCACTTGTTGATTTACTAATGCAGAAACCGGAAGTGATTGCTGCGTTTGATTATGACAGCTTTGAAAAAGTGCTATTGCCGCAAAAAGTAAAAGATCTCTTTGCCAACGGGTACAATTTTAAGCGCAGTGGAGACATTCAGTATATTTTAAAATCACAATACAACGACAATGTGCTTACCGGCACAGAACATGGTGTAATGTATGCGTATGATTCCCATATACCACTGATCTGGTATGGATGGAAGATTAAATCCGGTAAGACTAACAGGAAAGTATACATGACATACGTGGCGCCCACCATCAGCGCCCTGCTTAAAATACAAATGCCGGGTGGAAGTGTGGGGGAGGTGTTGGGGGAAGTGGTTGATTAGCTGGTTAAGGACTGTCATCCCGACGATGGAGGGATCTCTAAATAATCAGCACAGAATATTATTCATGAGATCCCTCCTTCGTCGGGATGACAATTACATTAAAAAACAATCATTATTTTTTCCTTACCATTCTTTATAACCGCAGTAAGCGTATTACTTTTTTCCGGTTCGTATGTTGGGCTTAAAGGATCAGATTTTGGCAATGAAAAAAGCATTGAATTTGTTGTTTGCTGTAATGAAACAATTGCATCATTCACTTTTATATTTTGCGTATTTTCAAAACCATGCAATATCAATGTTATATAGTTGAATTTAGAAGCAGCCTGCCCGGTTACCTTTTCTAAGCTGAGGGTATTGGCTGTTCCGGAATAAACGATATCCCGTTTATAATAATTCCCATTTTCATATTCAAATGTTTTCCCGTCATCTTCATAATATACAAAAGTATTGGTTTCACTTCCTTTATATAAGTGAATCATAAGAGTGTCTGCCGGCAATATTGATGTAGTTTGTACCAGCGTCTGCATTGGTATGATGCTGCTCTCTTTTACATAAACCGGCAGTTTTTGTAATTTCAATTCAATCAGTTTTTCTTTAGCACCTTCGGAAATATTGTCGTTATAC
>JAGPDJ010000218.1 GCA_018057635.1 Ferruginibacter sp.
AATAGAAACTGCTTATTAATATTATGGAAACTACTCCTGTACTTGGATATAATGTGTTTTCTTCCAGGTTAGATGCTATAGACCCTGAAATTGATAAATTACTCATCAATACATTCAGCCCAAATTCATACGGCCTGGCCTTGTCTGATAAAAAATTTGAAACAGCATTAAAGAATACCGATGTATTGGTTTTAGATGGAATAGGGATCGCACTGGGATCAATAATATTACACGGAAAGAATATTAAGAAGATATCAGGCCAGGATTGCTTTGATCATTATATGGCAGTTGCCAATAATAAAAACTGGAAAGTATATTTCCTTGGCTCTTCAGAACAGACATTAAAGAAAATAACAGACAGGGTAAAAAAGGAGTATCCCAATGTTATTACAGGAACATATTCCCCGCCATTTAAACCAGAATTTTCCGAAGAAGATAATAACCACATGGTAAATGCTATTAATGCATTTAAACCTGATGTATTATTTGTGGGCCTCACAGCTCCCAAGCAGGAAAAATGGGCATACCAGCACCGTAACAGGGTAAATGCCCGGATTATCAGTACCATCGGAAATGTTTTTGACTGGTATGCGGGAAACAGCAAAAGGCCCGCAAAGATCTGGATAGACCTTCGCCTGGAATGGCTTGTAAGGATTTTTTTAAGGCCGGAAATTTTTAAAAGAAATACAGGAAACCAGCTGAAGTTTTTACGTGACCTGTTTTTACATATTACTTATATAAAAAGAATTAAAGCTTAGATTATGATTAAAGTTGCGTTGATTGGGGCAGGAAAAATGGGCATTTCTCATCTTTCTATTTTGGGGGCCCACCCCGATGTGGAGATTGTTGGAGTTTGTGATACTTCAAAAATGGTGTTAGATGTAATGGAGAAATATGCAAAGCTCCCAACATTTACAGACCATGAAAAAATGCTTGAAAAAGTTAAGCCTGATGCAGTTTTTGTTTCAGTGCCTACTAAATTTCATTACAATATGGTAAAAGACCTGCTTAACAGGAAGATCCATGTTTTTGCAGAAAAACCATTGTGCCTTGAACCGGCTCAAAGCAGTGACCTCGTAAAACTGGCAGCAGATAATAAATGTATTAACCAGGTTGGATACCACAACAAATTTGTGGGTACGTTCCGCGAAGTGAAAAAAATAGTACAGGGCGGATTCCTGGGCGATATTTATCATTTTACCGGTGAAGCTTATGGCCCCGTGGTTGTGAAGAAAAAGCAGGATACCTGGCGGTCTGACCCTTCAGAAGGAGGTGGCTGCCTGATGGATTATGCTTCCCATGTAATTGACCTGATCAATGATATACTGGCACCGGTTGAAAGTTCCAGGGGCAGTATCCTTAAGCCGGTTTATTCAAACAATGTGGAAGATGCGGTTTATTCACTGCTTGAATTATCAAATAAAGTAACAGGTGTTTTATCTGTTAACTGGAGTGATGATACATACCGGAAAATGTCAACATCTATAACGGTGATAGGTACACGAGGAAAAATCATCTCAGATGCTAATGAGCTGAAAGTGTTTTTCAAAGACCCCAAACTGCCTTCCGGTTATTCAAAAGGATGGAATGTAAAATATGTTACTGAATTAACTGAACAGGTAGATTTCTTCCTGCGCGGGGAAGAATATTCTGCGCAGATTGATTATTTCATTAATACCTGTTTAGGGAAAGTTCCTAACTCGATCAATACATTTCACAGCGCCTGGCTAACCGACAACGCTATATCAATCATTAAAAAAAGTTCAAAATAAGCTGATGGAAAGAATATTATTTGGCGATAACCAGTTTTTTGCCGTTAACCACATTTCAGATGAAAAGTCAAGGGCTCAGTCGATCAGGTTCAAAGACGATGAATCAATAATCAAAACACTCGACATTGCCATTGAGAGCGGCGTGAATACATTCATGTGTACCACGCACGACCGTATTGCAAACATCTGTGATATCATCAGGGCTAATCCGGAGAAATACAAAGACTTCATGATTTATCCCTGTATGCCATATGCACACAAATACGCCAATGCAGTTACTGAATTGGGAATAGCAGGTACACTGAAACAATATGTTCCGGGAAATTTCATAGGTTCCTTGTTCAAAGGCGGGGTGGCATACCTGGCAAAAGATTACCTCTCCATTATGGAATTGCTGATTGATGCAGAAATGAAAATGTTCAAGGGTATTAAAACACCGGTAATCTTTTTACAAAATGTAATAACCGATCTATTACTCGGATTGGGTATGATTGATATTCTCGTTGCCTATCATAAATATGTTGAGAAAAAATACAATGCAGAAGCAGGTTTTATAACCATGAATATGCCGATGTTGCTGGAAAAACTGGAGCAGGCAGGCATTCAGAACCCGATCATCTGTTCTTCTATTAACCTGGCAGGTTTCCGAATGTCGGGAGGTAAAGATGCTTATGAAAAAGTTCTAAAGACAAAAAAATTAAGAGCAATTGCCATGCAGGTTTTGGGAGGAGGTGCTATCAATCCTAAAGATGCAATCGAATACGTTTGCAACCTGCCCAATATTGAATCAATCTTATTCGGAGCTTCATCAAAAGCCAATATAAACCAGACGGTCAATTATATTAATGATTTTGATAAAAAGAATGCAGGCTGATATTAATAAAAAAAAATAAAAATTTATCCTGGAATGAACAGGCAGTTTGAAAGATATTTACAAATTACGCTGGTAATATTAGACCTGCTCTTATTGAACGCAGTATATATGCTGTGCCAGGTAATTTTATTAAAGGGCTTGCATTTGATTTATTCTGATCCTTATTTACAGTATTGGGCAGTTTCAAATGGTATATGGCTAATGATCTCCGTTTTCTTTCGCACATACGCCATCAAAGTAATACTGAATTTTGAATATTATATCAAACGTACCATCCAGGTTTACCTTGTTTGGATCATCTGCGTACTTGTTTATTTGTTTTTTACCAGGGCTTTTGATCTGTCCCGTATTTTCATTTTAGCTTCATTATTAAGTTTTGGAGTAGGATTATTAATAAACAGGTTTTTATACCTGGGTATTAAAAATTATTTTAAAAAGAGTAACAGCCTTACAAAAAAGGTAATCATCCTGGGTTATAATGAAACAGCTAAAAAACTGTCAAATTATTTTGAACAGGATGGTATGAATACACAATTGCTCGGTTATATTGAGGATGACCATAAAGTAAATGAGCTCACACATTACCCGGTACTGAGTGGTGTGAATGATGCATTAAAAATTGCCAGGGACCTGGAGGTTCAGGAAATATTTTCAACCATAACTCCGGAACAGAATAAAGAAATTTACAACCTGATGCACCAGGCTGAAAAAGAATGTATCCGTTTTAAAATTGTACCAAATCTTTCTGTATTTATTACAAGAGAAGTGCATATTGAGTATTTCGGTGACCTCCCGATACTTTCATTGCGAAGCGAACCGCTGGATGATGTTGGTAACAGGGTAAAGAAACGTATCCTTGATATTGCAGTTAGCCTGTTTGTAATAATATTTTTTCTTTCCTGGATGATACCAATTTTCGCACTGCTGATATTTATAGAATCCGGTGAATCTGTATTTTTTAAACAATTGCGTACCGGGAAAAATAAAGTGCCTTTCTATTGCCTGAAATTCAGAAGTATGAAAAGCAATAAAGATGCTGATTTAAAACAGGCTACCGCAAATGATGCAAGGGTTACCAGGCTCGGCAGGTTTATCAGGAAAACAAGCCTTGATGAATTTCCGCAATTTATAAATGTATTTAAAGGCGAAATGAGCCTTGTAGGCCCGAGGCCACACATGCTTAAACACACCAATGATTATTCTAAAATTGTTGATGATTATATGGTTCGCCAGTTTTTGAAACCCGGCATAACAGGTTGGGCCCAGATCAATGGTTTCAGGGGTGAGATCACCAATCCGGAGCAGATAAAGATGCGTGTTGATAAAGATCTTTGGTACCTGGAGAACTGGAATCTTTGGCTGGATATACAGATACTTTTTCTCACAGTTTATTCGGTTTTCAGAGGAGATAAAAATGCATTTTAATTTTTTACAAGAAGCTGGTATGAGATTATAATAATATTATCATGAAAATTTTAATTACAGGCGTTGCAGGTTTTATTGGGTCAAATCTTGCCAGTCGTTTGCTGGAAAGAGGACATGTTGTTACCGGTATTGATAACCTCAACTATGGGTTCATGCGCAATATTGAGTCAATACAAAAGCATGAAAACTTCCAGTTTATCATGGGTGATATTGCAAATCCACTCATGCTTAAAGACGTAAAATCCGACATTATTGTACACCTGGCATCACAAAAAATTCCACGATATACAAACGCATTGCGCACACTGGAAGAAAATTACCTGATGCTAAGGAATGTTGTTCAGAAATGCAATATGGATAAATCGAAGATCCTTTTTGCTTCAACATCTGATGTATATGGAAAGAATCCAAACATTCCATTTTCTGAAAGTTCAGATCTTGTCATGGGCCCCACAACAGTTAAACGCTGGGCTTATGCTCTTTCCAAAATGTATGGAGAGCAATACATCATTGCCAATCACGATGAATATGGTTTACCCTATACGATTACCAGGTTCTTTGGCTCTTACGGGCCACATCAAAACCTTACCTGGTGGGGAGGGCCTCAATCTGTTTTTATTGAAAAAGCATTTAAAAATGAGACCATAGATATTCACGGAGACGGGTCACAAACCAGAACATTTACTTTTGTTGATGATACAGTAAATGCGTTGGTTCATTGCATAGAAAATAATAAATCAGATAACGAGATATTCAACACCGGACCCAAAGCTGACGCAGAAATTTCCATTAAAGACCTTGCAGTATTGATATGGAAACTGGTGAATGGCCCCAATAGCGAACCCAAACTGAACTATATTCCATATTCCACTTTTGGAAATTATGAAGATGTGATGAGAAG
>JAGPDJ010000219.1:0-3031 GCA_018057635.1 Ferruginibacter sp.
TGATGAACACACGCGGACTCATGCAACTGATCGTGCTGAATATCGGTTATGACCTGGGTATATTATCCCCGGAAATATTTGCCATGATGGTTTTAATGGCTCTTGTTACTACATTCATGACAGGTCCGGCACTTGATCTCATCAACTGGCTGATGCCGGAAAAACATCCGGTTTATGATACTACAAGTGAAGTTAAACATGTTACAGAAAATCAAACTGCCCTTTAAATTTAAAATGCAGTGTTTCATCTTTTGTTAGCGTTGCTGTTACTGAAACAATCCCTTTTTCATCCTGTGAAAACTTCAATACGGCATTTATACAATTATTTACGGAAGGATCAATCACGGCCAGGAATTTCATGTCATATGCTTTAACTAAATTCATTTTTTTACCGGTAACCTGTTCCATGATCTCTTTAATCATCTGCATCATACAAACACCCGGTACTACAGGCTGGCCGGGAAAATGGCCTATAAATATTTCATGCTCCCGGTTGATGGTAAGCGTTGCCGTTATATCAGGTCCGTTAGCCTGTAAATTACTTATCTCAAAAAAACTGTTTAGCAGCATTATCGTTCTATTCTTTTTAAGCCAATATTAAATTCAAAAGTCTTATGCGAAATACCGATGGTATCCGGTATGCCGTTTATATAATTCAACATCACGGTTTCAGCAATTATTTTTTTACCAGAAGCCCTTTCCAGCCTCACCAGCTCATTACCGGAACTGTCTGTAATATAATAATGATAACCCTTTTTTTGCGGAAAAATATGGTAAAGCAATCCATTATTCTTTCTTGCAAATGCTGTTGAAATATCCATGCGTTCCATGAGTATCAGTGCCAGGTCGTTTTTCAGTGTTTTTAAAACAGCTTTCCTGTTCATCTGTTTGATTACGGAATGAACTTTAAACTTTCCGTCTGCCCCAAACTCAAAATCAAAGAATTTAAAACCCATTTCATTAGAAAACAGCATCCGCAGCGAACTGTCGGGCATTCTTTTAATGAGCAATAAACCACTCAGGTGGTTTCCGGCAACATCTACCTGCGTGTTATACAATGCAACGGTGAAAACGGGTTTGAATTGCTGCAGCTTCCGGAAATCCGCTGTTACCGGCTGCATCTGCTGATGAACCGTTGAACAGCCTGTTATCAGTAACAGGATACTACTTAATAAAAAATAACATATCCTGGATATCTGCATTCAGGTTTTTGTTTAAAAAACGAATGATGGTATTATCGCCCGAAAGTTCCTGCATTTCAATAACAGAAACGGAAAAATCTTTGTTATCAATGGTAACTGTAATGGCTTTGAACAATTCTTTCAAGCCTTTGGTAACAGGTACCAGTTCTACCAGTGAATTATTTTTATTCTCAAATACCCTAGTTTTAAAGTCGGTATTATTAAGTGCCGTTCCCTGCATGCAATCAACCATGATCTTATTGATCTGCTGGAACATTTTGTTTGAACGGGTTGATATTTTATTCTCTTTCTGACCGTCTTTTACATACACTTTGTCTTTATTCAATATCATCAGGTATTGATACGGGTGATAATATTCCATTCTTACCCGGTTATCTTTTTTGAACCAGAACCTTCCTTTGGATATGATCTTTTCGGAAAGCATGCTTAGTACTTTTTCCTGTACAAAATCACTTTTGATGGAATTTGTTTTTTGAGCAGCCAGTGCAAATGCTACTTTGAATTTATCCATATCCTTTACAGGAATGAAGCCGGCATACTGTGCATTTGCCCAGAAACCTGCAGCCAAAAAGACCAGAATTGTAACTATTTTACGCATAGGGTGTCAAATGTAGTAATTTATCTAACGGCACAATATGGTAGCCCTGTTTTTTAACTTCTTGTATGAAGACGGGTAACACTTTCAGCGTTGTTTCACTGGTATCATGAAACAGGAAAATGGCACCGGGTTTTAACCCGGCCATGATCTTATCAAAAAGTTTTTTCTCATCTTTTATTACGGTATCCAAAGACCTTACGTTCCATCCAACAGGAATATAATTACCCTTCGTGATCGCTTTCTTTAAATTTGGATTGGTAACACCATAAGGCGGCCTGAATAATGCTGGCTTTTGCCCGGTTACGTTTTGCATCGCTTCATCCATCAGCTGCATATCCTTTAGCATTTTCCCGGAAGAAAACATGTCGAACCAGAAATGATGAGAATAACTGTGGTTACCGATGATGTGGCCCTCATCATATACCTGTTTTAGCAACATTTCGTTTCCTCTAATACGGTTGCCAATACAAAAGAAAGCTGCCTTAATTTTCTCTGTGGAAAGTATTTGTAATATTTGTGCTGTATAATTTATCGCAGGGCCATCATCAAAGCTGATGGCAATCTCTTTTTTATCTGTTTCCCCTGAACATATAACCGGTATAAAAAAGCCTGACGAAATATTGATACAACCCCAAAAAACAATCAGGGAATACAATAATAACAATAATGGATAAACGAAAACTGGCATCCCAATACTAATATGCAACCCGATGAGCAAAACAAGCAGGCAGCAATAGAGTATATTTATATTCCGGAAGGTTAACATGCAGAAACCAGGAATAAAGAATGATGTATGTTGAGATAATGATTATATATTAATATGCGATTCGGTTTCCCGGATGCATTACCCGGCAGGCCCAGTACAGCCGGAACTTCACCGGTTTTTATAATATTTGCTGCCAGCCACAATGCAAATCCTGTTGAAGTAGGATACTCTCCGCAGAGGTGCTTATAGTTCACATTATTCTTGTTATGAAAAATACTTTCCTGCAATTGTTCATATATTCTATCAGATGCAATGTCTCCGTTCTTCCCGGTAATTATGAGATCAATTGAGGCAATATCCAACCCATTGTTTTCAAGAAAGGATTTAATTTCACTTTCAATCTCATTAGTATCTGCCGGTTTGTAAAAAGTTGCCATCGCATCCAGTTTTGCATAATCAGTTGGAGCAGGTTCACTGGACAATAAGAAGAATGATGCCCCTTCACCCGCAATGGTTCCTTTTGTT
>JAGPDJ010000219.1:3131-4971 GCA_018057635.1 Ferruginibacter sp.
TGGCCGAAACTGTTTTGCGGAGATATATTTCCTGTTGCCCGTATAAACATATTATGCCTGTATTTTAGAAAAGACCAATGAAGAACAATTTCCTCCAAAACCAAAGGAATTAGAAAGCACATGCTTCAGTGGGATATTTTTCTGTAATAATGTTTCTGGTGTAAAAGGCAGTTCCTTCATAGGATTTTGCAGCCGGAGGTTTGGGAATAACATACCATGCTGCAACGACAGTATTGAAAACGCGGCTTCAATGCCTCCGCATGCTCCCAAAGTATGCCCTGTATAAGCTTTTGTTGAACTCATTTTTGGAAAGGAAGCATCAAACAACCTTTTGATTGCTGTACCTTCAGCTATATCATTATTTTGAGTACCAGTACCGTGTAGATTAATATAATCTATATCTGAAGGTTTTAATCCGGCCTGTTTCAAAGCACCGCTCATTGCCAGGTATGATCCTGTACCATCCGGGGAAGAGGCCGTTTGGTGATATGCATCATTGGCATTAAAATAACCACTAAGCGTAACCGTTGGACTCATTTTTAAAGATGCTGCCACTTTATCAGAAACCAATACAATATAACCTGAGCCTTCTCCCAGGTTAAGTCCTCTCCTGTTCTCATCAAATGGCTGGCAAAGCTGTTCATCCAGGATCATGAGTGTATTAAAGCCGTTGAGGGTAAACCGGGTAAGTGCATCAGTACCACCTGCAACCACTACATCCAGCAAATTATTTTTAATAAGCCTTGCACCGTAAAATATGGCATTAGCTGATGATGAACATGCTGTGGAAATAGTACTGATATGATTTTTAATTCCAAGGGCATCGGCAACCAATTCTGTAACACTGCCGCATTCGTGGTGTATTACGTCTCGTAGTTTTCCTTTATTGCTGCCGGATAAGAATTGTACAAAGAATTTTTCAGATTTATCCATACCGCCCACTGAATTTGCAGAAATAAACCCTGTACGGTATTTTTTGAGATCATCAATACCAGCGTTACTGATTGCTTCGCGGGCTGCAATTGCACTTAACAATGCAGTGCGGCTTTTTGTAACAGGTAAACCGGCGAGTTGCGATAATGCTTCATTGCTCAATTTCACTTCGGCAACAGGTAATTTATCGCGGTAAACAGAATCCAGGTACTTCATTTTCCCGATTCCGGTACGGCAGTTTTCCAATGCATCCAGGTTTTCCGACAAATTATTTCCAATTGCCGAAATAACGCCTGTACCTGCCACAAAAACTGGTTGGTTCATTATTTATACTGTGCTGGATTGGTTAGCTTTAATATACTCCGCCATCGTCCTTACTGTGTGGAACACTTTTGGCCCTTCATCTGAACTGGCAAGTTTGATCTTGTATTGCTGTTGCAATAAAACGATCAGTTCCAGCGCATCAATAGAATCAAGCCCAAGCCCGTCTACAAAAAGCGGCTGATCATTACCGATATCTTCCGGCATGGTATCCTGTAAATTCAGTTGTGCAACGATCTGGACTTTCAGATCAGACATTAATTTATCCATTTTCTAACTCGTATATTTTATTAATATTTTCTACTGTAAATGAAATATCGCCTTTTTTTTCTACCAGGAATAATACTGCTTTGTATTCATCCTCCAGTACATCCACCCAACCGCAAATACAAGACTGCAATATATCATTATTAATCATGTTACTCACATATTGTTGCATGAAACCGGCGTCAAAACGGCCAAAAATAAAAAAAGCATTCTCGCCTTTAAAATTATGCCGGATACAAATTTCACCTATTACAATATTGGGCAATGTATATACAAATAATGCAGGGCTCGCTATATCTTTAGTGGAATCATAATATTT
>JAGPDJ010000220.1 GCA_018057635.1 Ferruginibacter sp.
CAACTGTGTTTCCGCCGATGAGGGCCGTATCAAAAGAACTGATCTGTTCGGTGGTTAAATGGCTGCAGGTAAGCGCTTCCTGTAACGCGTGCAAAGCCAGTAATGTTGTTCGGGTTACACCAGGATCATGAGCATTTAGTTTTTCTTTCAATGCGGCTGTGCTGATCTTTACTTCAGCCACAGGTAATGATCCGGAAAATTTTGAAGGGAACATTTCCAGTTTGCTGATTCCGCAACGGCCTTCTATAAGGGATGCACGGTTTTCAGCTACAGTATTGCCTATAGCACTTATTACTCCTATGCCGGTAACAACAATCCTGTTCAATAAGGTAATTTTATTTTGTACGGTGTTTCTCTATATAATCTGCCATGGTGTTTACGTTCACCAGTATTTTCCTTCCTTCTTTAGGGTCTTCTATTACTATTCCGTATTCACGGTTTAGCAAAACGATTAGTTCTATGGAATCAATAGAATCCAAACCAAGCCCTTCGCCAAATAAAGGTTCATCATCTTTAATGTCTTCGGGTTTTACAGTTAACAGGTTAAGAAACTCTACTATTTGTTGTTTTAGCTGTTGTTTTAGTGCTGCATTCTCCATAATAAATAATTCAGATCAGGTTTTTTCTTTTTAATCCGTACAGTGCAATTAACTGAATAAATACAGTAATACCCAATAAAGGTAAAATATTTAGCACAATATCCTTTAGTTTACCTCCTTCCAGGAATAATCCATAATAACTTTCCAGGCACCAGTGCAAAGGAGAAAATTTTATGATTGTCTGGAATGATTGTGGCATGGCGAAAGCAGGAACCAGTAATCCTCCGATGGCAGCCAGTAAAATAATGGATACAGAGCCAATACCATTTGCCTGCTCTTCTGTTTGTGCATATACACCGATGCAAACGGCAAAACTCACGGCACAACAACCGCAGATCAGTGAAACCAGGAAAAGCCCTGCAATATCTGTCGGCAGGTTTAAAGCCGGTAATCCCAAAACCGGGAAAAGGTATATTCCCAATGCAAAAATTACAGCTGCCTGTAACATGGTAACCATCAGGTAAGTCAGTTGTTTTGAAACCAGTGAAAGCAGGTAATTGGTGGGCAGGGTTTTAAGGCGTATAAAACTGCCATTCAGTTTTTCCCTTACAATATTGCTGCCAAGCGATATAACCACAAAGAACATGGCAAAAATGGTCCATGCCGGAATATTATGTTGTGTGGCATTGGGTATTGTTTTGCTGCCATCTCTTGAAACAGGAATTTCATTAATTCCTACCTGGTTTTGTATGAATTCATTTTCCAGCGTATCGGGCATTTCTTTTTCATTCACATCATAGTACATGGTTTTAAGCACCTGTTTTGTCTGCACCATTTGTAATGTACTGCGCAAAGCTCCCTGTATTGATTGCCGGAATGAATGCTGCAAAACCGGGTGATACAATAAACTGATGGGTTGCAAACTATCACTGAATGTTATAATGCTGTCGCTTTGCAGGCCAAAATTATTCAATGCTTTGGCAGCGGTTTCTTTTGCCTTGGTTTCTATTTTGGCAGAAAAACCTGCCGGGATGATGATGGCAATCAATGCATCTTTTTCATGCATGCGGTCAGCTATCTGTTTATCTGTTTGACCGGATGCGATTTTTTTCACTTCAAACATGCCCACTTTTTCGATAGCGCTCTCCAGTTGTTTGCCTGGTTCTCCGCCATCGCGGTTGCATAATAGTAAAGGTACTTTGTTGTTGTTTACCAGTTCAAAAGTGCTGTTTTGCGTAGCCGTTATAACAATGGCCAGCACGATGGGCATCACAAACATAACGATCATGCCTACACGGTCGCGTGAAAGCATCAGCAGGTCTTTTATTATGGTGGCCCGGAGTTTATACATTTTAATTGAGTAAAAAGAAATTTATATCAGGTAATAAGAAGTCAATAATTATGGTTTTATTACTTCTATATTTTTCATTTATGATTTAATTTCAGGAATCCCTGTATGATTTACCGGTTAAATTAATAAACAATCCTTCCAGACCAATTTCTTTATGATCGGTTAGTAATTTATTTAACGTATCATGTACCAGTATCTTTCCTTCGTCTATCATGGCTATCCGGTTACACAGGTCTTCTGCTTCTCCCAGCTGGTGAGATGTATAAACCAGGGTAGTTCCTTTTTCATTCAATGATTTCAGGTAACTGATAATGGCCTGGCGTGTGTGTACATCAACACCAACCGTTGGCTCATCTAAAAACAGGATGCGGGGTTCGTGCATTACGCCAATAGCCAGGTTTACGCGGCGTTTCATACCACCCGAAAATTTGCGTACCTGTTTATCCCGCACATCTGTAAGCCCCAGAACTTCCAGCAGTATGGCAGATCTTTTTTTAACCTGTTGTTTATCCAGCCCGGCCCATGCACCAAAGAAGGCGAGATTTTCCAACGGGCTTAATTCCTGGTAAAAGGAAAAATCCTGTGGTACAAATCCAAAAAGTTTATTGATTGCCTTGCGTTCATTTTTTACTTCATGCCCAAAAATCCTGATGCTGCCATTTTGGTAGGAGAGCAGTCCACACATGCAATTCATGAGGGTGGTTTTTCCGGCGCCATTGGGTCCAAACAATCCAAATCTTTCACCGGGTTCAATTTTAAGCGCCAGGTTGCTGAAACAATGAGCAGATTGTCCGGGGTGCCTGAAACCAAGGCCCTGTATGCTTACTGCTGCATGGCTCATGAATTCCACTTTATTTTTGACAAGGCACGGAATGCGCTTTTTTCTAATTCAGCAATCTCTAAAAGATAATCTCCCATCACATCATAATCTGCCTGGCTACCAATCCTTCCCTTATAAATTCCGGCAGCTTGTACTGCAGCATTTCTCCAAATATCTCCAGATTGAGTAAATGTTTTTGATATTTCCAGTAATTCATCCTTTGCATGATAAGCATGTGCCTGTTGCAGGAATGCTGCATATATATACCTGAAACCACCGCCTCCTGTTCCTATTTCTTCCTGCATGCGAACCAGTTGTGCCAGGTATAAGCCTGCTTTTTGCGGCCCCAGTTTATCACGCCATTTTTTTATTTTCTTTCCGGTATGGGCTATTGCATTTACGCCAACAACTGTTCCGGGTATCTGGATCATGTGGAATATATTGTTTTTGATCCCTTTTACAATGGCATTACGCATTACTTCATCAGTAATGATCCTTGATTCCTTTGGATAATAGATCTGGCCTCTTGGAGCAAAAGGTCCCTTGGCAAACCGTACTCTTTCCAGTTCATATTCTGATAATGATGTTACTGTTTCCATTACAGGGTCACTGATGAGATACCTGCCGTTTTCTTTGCCAAATACGATCATATTATGAGCATTGAAATGGAACCGGTATTCTTTAGGGAAATAAGTGAGATAATATACACCAACCTGGCATCCAACAGCCTGGCCTTTATCAAGACATTCATCCAAAAACTTTTTACCGCTTTCTTTGCTACTGAATTTTTTTCTAAAAACCGGGATATCCAGTGCAGCACATGTTCTTTTAAATATGCGCCCGGGCATTGTTCTGAAAGCAATGGCAGGTCCGTTATTTATTTTTAGGAAAGGTAACAATACATAAAATAATCCTGATCCAATACCGAATGTCATTGGTTCGGTCATGTTTTCAATCCCGATCGTTCTCAAAAGGTTTGTCGTAACGCCATTTTCGCAATGAGCAGCCTGTAAATGTTTAAATTCATTCTTCATGCACATTCATGGTTTTAAGTTCATCCACACTAACATTAAAAGCTTCGGCGTATTTCTGTAATTTTTGGATTGATAATTTTTTAAAAACAGCAGGTTTCATGTGTTGTTTGATACTCCATTTCCAGAATCCTGTATATGCTGAAACTATTCCGATATCCATCAGCCTCAGTTCTATAAAATAAAGTATAGGGCTCGCTTCATTATTGATCACTTTTCTTTTTGCTTCGGCAATGCGTTGTTCAATATCTTTCCAGGCAACATCAAGCGCTGTGGTTTTAACTTCCCAGCCGGAACTTAGTTCAGTACCATAATTACCCGAACTGTCAACAGCATACACAACTTCCTTGGTTAATTTATTCAGGGCACCATTATCTTGCGGGATGTCTTCTTTTTTCATGTTAGGAGCTATTAGTTGTTAGCTGTTAGTTATTAGTCGTTAGCTATTAGTTATTAGCTATTGCTAAATTCACTTATGCTGTATTTCAAATTGCTTCTATTTGTAAATAAAGGGCTACAATAAATTACACTCTACTAATAGCTAACAGCTAAAAGCTTTCCTGATCAGCATACCGTTAATAATCCATACATATAAGAAAAACGGGAGCTTTCCGGAACCAGCAATAATATTTTATCACCAACTTTTAATTTACCACTGTGAAACAATTCATCTACCATGAAATACACGGAAGCAGCACCTACATTACCAACCCGGCTGAGGTTTACAAACCATTTATCATAAGCAATAGCAGTATCATTGACAATCAGCTGCTGGAATATTTTATCACGGAAAAATTCGCTCGACATATGAGGCAGGAAATAATCAACCTCACTTGATTTAACGCCGTGTTTATCGAGGGCTGCTTTTAATCCGATGCCACCATATAATACAATATTTTTACTCAGCAGTTTTACATCCTGTTTGATGCTGAGAATTGATTGCGCCATCAGTTCCTGTGGTGTATAATCAAGGTAACTTTTTAATGAGCCATCCTTCATTTTCTCACAACCCATGTACATGCAGGGCGCCAGTTCATTGGCATAGGAAAAACCTTCCAGCCATTCTACTTTTAAACTGATACCTGTTTCATTTTTTTTATCAGATATGTGGAACGCTGCAGATCCGTCTGATAACATCCACCGCAGAAATTCTTTTTCAAAACCAATATACGGGTCATCTACCAGTGCTTTTAATTGTTGTGCCTCATCTTCAAAGTTGATGGCAACCA
>JAGPDJ010000221.1 GCA_018057635.1 Ferruginibacter sp.
AAATTATTTTCAGTTCAGTAAGAATAACCTGGCTATTTTTTTGAAGAACTGACGCCCTTTTTTCAAAAGCGGACGGCAAAGATAAGGGGCGATTCTTTCTAAGCAAAATTAATTTGACCGATTTGCTGTAAAAAATAATAAAACTAATACCGGTAACTGCCTATAATCCTTACTGAGTAGGCATCCTGCTCATTACACTTAAATGAAAAAAATTGTCAACTTTTTAATATTGCAACCAGGAATGGCTGTTTCAATAAGCAACCTTTACCAAAGAAAGCCCCTGGGGAGGAACAGAAAAATCAACCAACGAAGGGTTGTGTGAGTCAATAATATTCGTAAATTCTTCTAAACTGGTTTTTTTACGCCCAACTTTCAACATCGTTCCAACCAATCCCCTTACCATTCCACGCAAAAACCTATTGCCTGAAACCCGGTAAACCAATGTTTTATCTCTTGTTACCCATTCACTTGTATGTATCGTACACAGGTATGTAAACACCTGGCTGTTCCTTTTTGAAAACGATTCGAAATCCTTATTCTCCTTAATCAATGAAGCTGCCTGGTTTAATAAGTCTATATCCAGCTCATACGGATAAAAAAAAGCCCTGTCTGCCAGAAATGGATCTTTTGTTGCATAAATGCTGTATTCATACGTTCTGTATAACGCATCAAACCTGCTGTGCCTGTTTTCATCTACAGCAAAAATCTGCCTGATAACTATATCTGCTGGTAAAATGGCATTCAGATGATACACAACTTTCTGCCATACAATCATTTCCGGGAAATCAAAATCTAAATGAAAGAAATTCTGGTTGGCATGTACACCTGCATCTGTACGGGACGAACCGGTAAGCTGAAATGTATCCTTAAAATATATTCCCAACGCCTTTTCCACTTCATCCTGGATAGCATTGGCATTTTGCTGCGATTGAAAACCGGCATATAATGTACCCTTATATGAAACTTCTATAAAATATCGGGACATACAGCACCTGTTGATTAATGGCGAATCATGGCTTTGAACCTGTTTATATAATACTCATCCGTAAGCCTGCTAACCAAGGTTTGAAAATTCTGGGTATCGTTTACGTGCGGGTATGCTGCATCAAAGAAGTTATAACATCCCTCATCTTTTAAAAACAGGGAACTTAGATTTTTAACCTGCTCTGTACTGAAACATTTGCTGACAAACGTTTTCCTGGCTATTACGATCATATTCTCATCGCTTTTCTGTGCCGCCATCTTTTTCCTCAGTTTAAGAAAATCATCATCTGTAGCTAAGTTTTTACAATCTGAATTGATCATCAAAACCGGTTTTTTTTCAGGATTTTCTATATTAGCCTCTAAATCCTTAACCGGATCTTTTCTTTTTTCTACCAAGGGTTCATTCACTACGGTATCTTTCTTCAATAGCGTACTATCCGGCATTTCTTTCTCAGGCATATCCTTTTTTACCAGGGCCTGGTCCTCCATTTTTGTTTCTTTAATTTCCTGAACTTCCTTAACGATGGGTGCATTTACTGCCTCCTTAATAATTTTTATTGCAGTATCTTTTACCTGCATTTCTATTTTTTTGTATGGAATAAAAATCCTGACTGTATCTGCCTTTCCATAATCTGTATCTACATAAACCATTGATCTTCCATCTGCTTCGAGTATTGATAATATCTTAAGAACAGATTTAGATTCAACTTTTTCTTTTTTCGCTTCTTTAACCGTTGTTTCCACATTCTTTACCGGAACAGGTTCATTTTTTACTTCTGCCAAACTTTTTTCAGGCTCCTTAACTTTCCCGGTTTCTTTAACAACCGGTTTCTGTTTTATAGCCGGATTATTGACAACATCGGAAAGCACATCAGCAAATCCATCGGACTGTATAGTTGTTACCGGCTCTGATTTTGACTGGCTTGTAACTGACATCACAACCTCCATTGTCTGTAAATTAAAAAGCCCCCATCCCTTTGTATCAAAATTCTTTAAAATATACCCGGCATCATTATTCCTGACTTTTACACTGATCTTTTGTTGTGGCCATTCATTTTTGGGAAATCCAATCAGGAGATCATGGTCGCCGTTCTGCAATTTTGAAATTACAATGTAACCGGATGATGATGAACTAAGTACCTTGTCGCTCAATCTTACATAAAAGGGCTGTTTATTTTCTGTCTGGATATAAATAAAATGGTTTTGTTGTGCATATAAACCAGTTACACAGAAAAAAAAAGCCGCCAGAAAGTATATAAATTTCATGCTGTAAAGATAATTTTATTTCAAGTGTATTTTTCTATTTTTAATTTTTTATGCCTGATTTTCTTCATTCCATCCATGATATTTGCCTTTGTTAATTATCCTGATTTCAAATCTAATCATTACAACCGATTTACCATTTATAAAAAATTAACAGCTTATAAAATAAACAGCCTTTATTTTTACGCCTACAAAAAATTAAATATGAAAAGAATATTAATGCTGTTTGCAATTTTTGCATGTCCGTTTTTAACCCAGGCACAAGGTGGAGATGAACCCACAGATACAAGCTGGAAAAAGATACTCCGTGAGAGCCATCCCCGTACAAACGACCTGGTGCATACCAGGCTGGATGTGAAATTTGATTACGACAAAAGCTACCTCTATGGAAAAGAATGGTTAACACTTCAGCCTTACTTTTATCCAACCGACTCATTACTGCTGGATGCAAAAGGAATGGAAATAAAAGAACTTTCCATCATTAAGGGTACATCAAAAACCCCTTTAAAATATACTTATGATGGCTGGCAGTTAAATGTAAAGCTTGATAAAACTTATAAAGGAAAAGAAAAATATACCCTGTACATAGAATATACCAGCAAGCCGAATGAAGTAAAAACCAAAGGCAGCGCTGCTATAACAGATGCCAAAGGGCTCTATTTCATTAACCCGAAAGGTGAAGAAAAAAATAAACCTTCCCAGATTTGGACACAGGGTGAAACAGAAGCAAACAGTGTTTGGATGGTTACCATTGACAAGCCGAATCAAAAAACCACCCAGGAACTTTATATGACCGTTCCGGCAAAATATGTTACCCTGAGCAATGGATTATTGAAGAGCCAGAAAAACAATCCCGACGGAACACGCACAGATTACTGGAAAATGGATCTTCCGCATGCACCATACCTGTTTTTTATGGGAGTTGGAGAATATTCCATTACAAAAGACAGCTACAAAGGAAAAGAAGTTAGTTATTATGTAGAAAAAGAATACCATCCTGTTGCCCGTAAGATATTTGGCAATACTCCTGAAATGATCAAATTCTTTTCAGAAAAACTCGGTGTTGATTACCCATGGGCTAAATACGCACAAATTGTTGGAAGAGATTATGTAAGTGGTGCCATGGAAAATACCACTGCTACCCTTCACCAGGAAAGCTCATACCAGAATGCCCGTCAATTAAAAGACGGCAATATCTGGGAAGGAACCATTGCACATGAATTGTTTCACCAGTGGTTTGGTGACCTTGTTACCACAGAAAGCTGGAGTAATATTACCGTTAATGAAAGTTTTGCCAATTACAGCGAATACCTGTGGAGTGAATATAAATACGGAAAGGATGATGCTGATGAACACAACCTGGAAGACATGCAGGGATACCTGTTCAGCGGAAGTGAAAACAAGGACCTGGTGAGATACCATTACTCTAATAAAGAAGATGTTTTTGACGCCGTTAGTTATAATAAAGGCGGGCGCATCCTGCACATGCTCCGCAATTATGTGGGTGATGATGCTTTTTTTAAATCCCTAAACCTGTATCTCACGGCCAATAAATTTAAAGCAGGTGAAGCTGCTCAACTAAGACTGGCTTTTGAAGAGGTTACCGGCATGGATCTTAACTGGTTCTGGAACCAATGGTATTATGGTAGCGGACACCCTGTACTCAACATAAATTACAATTATGATCTGCCAGGTGTTGCAAGGGTAATTGTTGAACAAAAACAAAAATCAGGTAAGGCATTCAGGTTGCCTGTTGCCATTGATGTATACAATGGCGCCAATAAAAAAAGGTATGATGTGTGGATAGAAAACCTGGCTGATACTTTTTCATTTCCATATACACAGAAACCAGACCTGATTAATGTTGATGCTGAGAAGATATTGCTAACTCAAAAAACCGATAATAAATCTGAAGAAAATTATATAGCACAATATAAATATGCTAAAAATTACCTGGACAGAAAAGAGGCAATTGATTTTTTTGCCAAGAAAAAAATGCCTGAGATTGCAAAAGGCTTGTATGACAAGTATCATGGATTAAGAACCAATACAATTGAAAAAATAGGTACACTTCCTTACAAAACAGACCCGGTAGTACTTGAAAGAATGGAAGAAATAGCAAAGAAAGACAGCGACAATAAAACACGTGCTGCAGCTATCAGGTTTTTAGCAAAAACGAAAGATGCCAAATACCTTCCTATTTATAATAACAATGTGAACGATTCATCTTATAGTGTGGCCGGCGCTTCTTTAGAAGGTATCCTTGCCCTTGATTCTGCGAATGCCTATTCCTTGGCTAAAAAATACAGCAGTGATGCAAAAGGTTCCCTGGGCAATATTGTAAATAATATATTGATCAATAAAGGTGCTGAAGAAGATTTTGAATTTATTGCTGGTGGTTATGATAAATCCGCACCCAGCTTTGATAAAGTAAAAATGACCACCCAGTTTGGTAATTATCTTAGTAAACTAAATGATGAAAAGAAAATAAAAACCGGCATTGACTATATCATGAAATTCAGGAATTTAATACCGGAAGCATTCAGGCCACAGGTTGATCCGGGCTTTAAAGCAACATTCGACAAGATTTTCCAGGCCAAGGGAAAAGGAATTGAAGATTATATTAATTCAGTTTTTAAATAATTCCCCGGAAAACTACCGTTAACCGAGATTACATCTGCCGGCCGGGATTACCCGGCCGGTTTTTTTATTCTATAA
>JAGPDJ010000012.1 GCA_018057635.1 Ferruginibacter sp.
GGTTCAGGCAGCATGATGTGCACCACCACATTTACAAAATCAATGAGAATCCATTGTTCAGCCTGCCTGCCTTCATGTTTAAAAGGCCTTTCATCGCATTGGAGACTTACTTCTTCTTCAATAGAATCGGCAATGGCCCTCAACTGGTTATTGTTATTTGCCTGGCAGATAACAAAAAAATCGGCCACTGCTTCCGGTATTTTCCGGAGATCGAGGCTAATGATATGCTCCCCTTTTTTCTCCTGTATGGCGTGGATGATTGTCTTGAAAATTTTGCTGTTCCGGGTTAACCTGGTTTGGCTGCTTTTTTTGCGGCTTTTTAATGCTTCGATGTTGTTCAAATCTGTTTCAATTTTATTTAAAATATAAACATGTTTTAATACATGTTGATGATGTTATTTTCCGGTAGCTTGCAACTTTATTCAAAAGTACTATTTCTTTGTCATTTGATACAGGTATGGAAGCAATAGAAATGTTTAATGTTCTGGAAATTACAGAAAGTACCAACAACTATGCCATGGCAAAGGTTCATGCTGGAATGGCGAAGCACGGGATGGCCTGGTTTGCTAAAGAACAAACCCATGGCAAAGGGCAACAGGGTAAGTCCTGGGAAAGCAAGGCTGGCCAGAATATTGCCATCAGCATTGCTTTACAGCCCGACAAGGTTTTTAATCAAAAACATTTTCTTTTCAATGCGGCAATAGCTTTAGCCTGTTTTGACTTTTTTAAGTCATATGCAGGAACCGAAGTTTTTATAAAATGGCCAAATGATATCTACTGGCGTGACAGAAAGGCAGGTGGAATCCTTATTGAGAATAAACTGATGGGAAATAGCTGGAATTGGTCGGTGGTTGGTATTGGCATAAATATCAACCAGGATTCCTTTTCAAAAGGACTTTTCAACCCGGTTTCATTGTCGCAGATCAGCGGCAGAAATTTTGATCCGCTTGAACTGGCAAAAAAGCTCCATCAAAAAATCATGGATTCAATAAATTCCATCAATGAAAGTGACCTGGAAACAATTTTACAAAATTACAATGACAACCTTTATTTAAAAGGAAAAACCGCCAGGCTGAAGAAGGGAAATATCGTTTTTGATACCTGTATAAAATCTGTGAATGAATATGGCCAGCTATTGACAGAAGATGCAGTTGAAAGGGTATTTAATTTTGGTGAAGTTACTTTCGTGTTTTGAGGTTTGAAGTTTCTGGTTGAGTGGTTTCAGTATGTTTCCTCTGCTGCTCTTGCCTCTATTTCATATTTATTGTTTTGATATCCATGCCGGATGCTTTCAACCAGGTATTTTAGGATGAATCCAATATAACCATGCTCTTTAAATTGCCGTATATGACAAAGTTCATGCTTCAGCCATTTTTTATTTTGTAAAAAATCTTCTTTGCTGGTATTATAGAGATGAATACTTTTACCC
This sequence comes from Ferruginibacter sp., assembly GCA_018057635.1. Next base: position 1,430 of record JAGPDJ010000012.1, read on the forward strand.
AGAACCAATGCAACTGAACCTGCCCTGAGTTTTTTTGCGGCTATCCATGCCAGCCAGGAATTTTCTTTAATATGGAAATCAATATCATCCAATTTTTTCCCAGGCCGCCAATATTTCAGCAGCGTGCTCTTTGCTTTTTGGTTTGAGGAATATTTTCCTGATCATTCCCTTTTCATCTACCAGGAAGGTTGTACGGTGTAATCCCATATATTTTCTGCCATACAATTGCTTTTCGCCCCAAACGCCATATTTATCAATAATGCTGTGTGTTGGATCGGCCAGTAAAATAAAAGGCAGGTCGTATTTTTCTTCAAATTTTTTATGCTTCTTTACATCATCGGGGCTTATTCCAATAACTGTAAATCCTTTGTTCTTCAGTAGTCCGAAATTATCCCGCAGGTTGCAAGCCTGAACAGTACAGGTAGGCGTACCATCTTCCGGATAAAAATATAAGACGATTTTTTTACCCTTCATGTCTGCCAGTGAAACCTTATCTCCATTTTGATCTAAGGCTTTAAATGCCGGTGCTTTTTTTCCTTCTGTTAAATCTGTCATCTTATAAATTGATATTTTTTTTCTGTTTTATTTCCGGCCATATCTTCAGCAATGATCAATAACTCATGCGGCCCAATACTGCAATTTTCATCAAAATCGTATATAAAAGTACGTCCTTTGTCATTGGAAAAACGGATCCATTTCCCATCCAGCAAACCAGTGAATTTTTTCAGATCTTCCGTTTCATCCCGTACTGTAAATTTAATATTACGTAGCCTTGCTGTATTCATCCCGTTCACAAATCCAACAGGAATAATAACAGGAGGAATACTGTCTATCATCAACTGAAAATTCCCAAACTCCCGGAAAGATGCTTTATACCATCCATTTTCATACATTGCTTTTTTATAATCCTCTTTATTGCCGGAGAATCTTTTCATGATTATCCTGCCGGTATCAGCTATTTTGAAATAGCCCCTGATCCTTACCGGAAAATATCCATGCAATGGCACAGACGTATTGTGAAGTTGAAAAATAGTCTGGCCTGCTGAAGAGGGTATTTCGTTGTATTTAAAATAAAAAGAATCATACAGCATATTACCTGCCAGGTAAAATTTCACTTTTTCGTTATCAAAAACATTCAATAAACCGGGGTAAAAAACCTGTCCGGTTTGTAAAGGTGTTTTGGTTTCAGTATTTACGGTTTGTTTCAGCGTAAATTCAAGCGTGCTGCTGTTTTCATTAGCATCTGTAACCACTATTTTTATTACATGAATACTGTCAGACGTTAAACTGATCACTCCATTACTATCATCCGTTTTGTAAATACCTTCCCAATAGCCAGGTAACCTTGATAAATGTTCAAGATATGGCCCGCCATAGCTTCTTGTTTTATAATCTATATGCGCATTCAGGTACCTTGTTTCATCATAGCTGATGCCGTCCATTTCAAAACCGGAAATTGCTTTATCATTGTCAAATAAAACAGCCTTGTATATCCCGTTTTGATTGGTAGAGCCAGTATACCTGTCGTATGCCGTGATGGCAAAACTTACTTTACTGGTATTAACCACAACAGGAACAGTTGATTTGTACACACCATTTATTTTTTTAAGGCTGTAAATTTTTGGGGATTGTTCATATGTACTGATGTTTCTATCGTAAACGGCTAAACGTAATATTTGCGGTTCTATTTTATCGGGTATCGGAAAGTTAAATAAAAGCGGGTTCAATACTTTATCTGTTTTTGTATCTCTTATCTCAAAATGCAGATGCGGCCCCTGTGACCCGCCCGTATTACCGCTGTAGGCAATAAAATCGCCTTTGTTGACAGGGAACTGGTTTTCTGGAAGCATTACGGTAACATCCCATTTCTGTAATTTATACTGAGTTTCTTTTATATAGTTTTCAAGAGCCGGGAAAAAATCATTCAGGTGTGCATATAATGTAGTATAACCGTTGGGATGATTGATGCTGATGCTTCTTCCAAATCCAAAAGGTTCTATCTTAATCCTGGCTATATAACCGGAAGCTGCAGCATAAACGGGCAAATTCACTTTTTGATCTGTTTTGCAATCGAGCCCCATGTGGTAATGATTGGGCCTGAGTTCGCCGAAGTTTGCAGCAAGGGCAATTTTAGCACCAACGGGCCATTGAAAATATTGTTGCGGATAGCTTTTGCTATTAAAAAACTGTGCATACCCGGGAGTAAAAATTAAATATGTACAGGTTAGCAGGAACAACCTTCTTTGAAATCGGTTCATAAATCAGGAAAACTTAAATTAAAAAGATATACATTTAAAAAGTAAAATTAATTCAAACCAGGTCCAAAACTACATGCTAATGAAACAGTTATTGTTAATTGTAACAAATATAATTTTCTCATGTTTTTTAGTGCAGGCACAGGAAACATGCGAGGTGAAGTTAAAAGACATCCAGGGAACCTATACCGGCGAATGTGAAAAAGGAAAAGCAAATGGCAAGGGAAAATCAGTAGGACTGGATCAATATGAAGGAGATTTTAAAGAAGGTTATCCCGATGGAAAGGGCTTGTATACCTGGAAAGACGGGCACTATTATGTAGGGTTTTTTAAGAAAGGAAAAATGGATGGGAAGGGTGATATGTATTATGAAGCTTCGTCTGGCAAAGATTCTGTTATTTCGGGTTATTGGAAAAAAGACAAATATTATGGCCAATATGAGAAGCAATATATCGTTATTGCAAATACCACACGTATCAATAAAATAGATTGCAGTTTATCGGATAAAAAAGGAGAGAATATTTTCATAACTGTACATCAAAAAAGCGGTTCTGCTTCTCCAGCTTATATAACCAATGTTTCTTCAATATCTGGATTCTATTATTCAAAGAATAACCAGATTCAAACAAATAGCAGTATAACCAGGGTGCAGCAAGTTGCATTTCCTTTTCACGCGATCTTTTACCTGAGTAATGGAGAAAATGCCGAAATCAAATTCAACGAAAAGGGAAATTATGATGTATATATAGATATGCAGTAATTGATTTATTTTTTTATAGGTTGTAAAATTTGTAGCACATTATATTTACCAGTACTTTTGCACGCCTATACAAGGCAATTAAATTATGCCTAAAGACAATTCCATAACCTCCGTTTTGATCATCGGTTCAGGTCCCATTATCATTGGCCAGGCCTGCGAATTCGATTACAGTGGTACACAAGCAGCCCGTAGTTTACGCGAAGAAGGAATTAAAGTGATCCTGATAAACAGCAATCCGGCAACGATTATGACAGATCCGATGATGGCCGATAAAGTATACCTGTTGCCATTGACTGTAGAAAGCATTGAACAAATTCTGGAAGAAAATAAAATTGATGCCGTTCTGCCAACTATGGGTGGCCAGACTGCACTAAACCTTTGTAAAGAGGTAGATGAATTAGGTATTTGGGAAAAATTTGGTGTTAGGCTGATTGGTGTTGATATAAAAGCCATTGATAAGGCTGAGGATAGGGAAAAATTCCGCAACTGGATGATTGAAATGGGAATCCCGGTTTGCCCTGCAAAAATTGCCAACTCATTTTTGGAAGGAAAAGAATTTGCACAGGAAATTGGTTTCCCTTTGGTATTACGCCCGTCGTTTACGCTTGGAGGAACCGGAGGCAGCATTGTGTTCAGTAAAGATGAACTGGACGAAGCCCTGAACAGCGGACTGATTGCAAGCCCCATTCATGAAGTGTTGGTAGAAAAGGCAGTGTTGGGCTGGAAGGAATTTGAGCTTGAATTACTAAGAGACAATATTGATAATGTAGTGATCATTTGCGGTGTAGAAAATTTTGATCCGATGGGTGTGCATACAGGTGATTCAATAACAGTAGCCCCCATCATGACGCTGAGTGATACAGCTTATCAGCTGATGCGCAATACAGCCATCCGGATGATGCGGTCATTGGGTAATTTTGCCGGTGGATGCAATGTTCAGTTTGCACTAAATCCGCAAACAGAAGAGATTATTGTAGTTGAGATAAACCCAAGGGTTAGCCGCTCTTCAGCATTGGCGAGTAAGGCTACCGGTTATCCTATTGCAAAAATTGCTGCTAAGCTGGCCATCGGTTATAACCTGGATGAACTGAAGAACCAGATAACCCAATCAACATCAGCTTATTTTGAACCGGCGCTGGATTATGTAATTGTAAAAATACCCCGCTGGAATTTTGATAAATTCAAAGGTGCAAAAGATACCCTTGGTTTCCAGATGATGAGCGTTGGTGAAGTAATGGGTATTGGAAGAAGTTTTGCAGAAGCCGTACAGAAAGCCTGCCAGAGCCTCGAAAATGAAGCCGTAGGTTTGGGCTATTATGGCAAGAGCCTGATGCATGCAGATGAAATCATTGAATATATAAAAATACCAAAGTGGGACAGGATCTTCCGCATTAAGGATGCATTGATGGCAGGAGCCAGTATCAAACGAATCTGTGAAAGTACCAAGATTGACCGCTGGTTCATTTACCAGATTCAACTGATTTGTGATTGTGAAAGGGAGATCATGAAATATGATTTTAAATCGCTGCCGGATAATGTACTCATTGAAGCAAAAAAATTAGGTTTCAGTGATGAGCAGATCTGCCGCATCATGAAAGACGGAACAGACGAAGAACTTTACGAACGCCGGAAAGCAATGGGCCTTACCAGGGTGTTTAAAATGGTGGATACCTGCAGTGCTGAATTTGAAGCGAAGACACCTTATTTTTACAGCACATTTGAGTGATGTATTTAGTGAGTTTTTGCCGGTAAGACGGCAAGTCGTTTTTTTTAATATGGAAAAAGGATGGTTTCACTTTTTATATTTTAAGCACTTATGAGTAATTTGGTTGAAATGTAAATTGTTTCGCCAACCATTCATTTATATATGACGCCTTAACGCCTTCCCGGCAAACAATATACAATCATGTACATTCTAGGCATTTCTGCATTTTACCATGATGCTGCTGCAGCGCTTATAAAAGATGGTAAGATCATTGCCGCCGTACAGGAAGAGCGTTTTTCCCGGATCAAACATGATGAAAGTTTCCCCGTTCAATCTATTAAATACTGCCTGGAAGCAGGAAATATAACTGCAGCCGATCTCGATGCTGTTGTGTTTTACGAAAAACCTTTTTTAAAATTTGAACGGCTGCTGGAAACATACCTTGCTTTTGCTCCCAAAGGATTGGTTTCTTTTTTAAAGGCAATTCCTGTGTGGTCAAAAAAGAAATTATTCATCAAAAAGATCATCAAAGATGAATTACAAAAACTTTGCGAAGGAGCAGCCCCGGCATATAAAATATTATTTACCGAACACCATCTTTCACATGCTTCCAGCGCTTATTTTACATCGCCTTTTTCTGAATCAGCCGTATTGACAATTGATGCAGTTGGAGAATCAGCCACCACGTCCATCTTTCAGGTAACTGACAATAAACTTACTTGTTTAAGGGAAATGAATTTTCCTCATTCAATCGGATTGTTGTATTCCGCATTTACTTATTTCCTGGGTTTTAAAGTGAATTCGGGGGAATATAAATTAATGGGACTAGCGCCTTATGGTGAAAGTAATGCTGATGAAACGATCAGGTTTAAAAAAATAATTGCAGAAAAACTTTGTACTGTTTATGATGACGGATCTGTTTTTTTGAACCAGCAATATTTTAATTATACCACTGGTTTAACCATGGTTAAAGATGATCAATGGAAAAATTTATTTGGAATAGCTAAAAGAACCGAAACAGATGAGATCAATAGCAGCCATTGTAACCTGGCATATGCCATTCAATCTATTACAGAAGAGATTGTACTCAAACTGGCTGTTGAAGCAAAGAAAATTACCCGAAGTGAAAATCTTTGCATGGCCGGCGGAGTTGCTTTGAATTGTGTGGCCAACGGGAAATTACTGGAAGCAGGTATTTTTAAAAACATCTACATTCAACCGGCTGCCGGAGATGCAGGTGCAGCCATTGGTGCTGCATTGGCTGCGTATCATATTTTTTATGAAAACGATAAACCGGTAGAAGCTGTCGACATGCAGGGTACTTATCTTGGTCCCGCATTTTCAAATGAAGCGATAGAAAAAGTATTGAAGGAATATCATGCAACATTTACCAGTTATGAAGAAAACAGCCTGTACGATAAAGTTGCAGCTTTCATTGACGAAGGAAATATTACAGGCTGGTTCAATGGCAGAATGGAATTTGGACCAAGGGCATTGGGTAACCGAAGTATTATTGCAGATCCGCGTAACCCGGGCATGCAGCAAAAACTTAATCTGAAAATAAAATACCGGGAAAGCTTCCGGCCTTTTGCGCCAGCTGTAAAAATAGAAAGAGCGCAGGAATATTTTAATATGAACACGGCATCGCCTTATATGTTGTTTGTACATCGGTTGAAAGATTTTATTATACCTGTCAATCAGCATAGCTTAAACTATGATAAAAAATTAGCAGCTGTAAAAAGTCCTTTACCTGCTATAACGCATGTTGACGGTACTGCACGAGTTCAAACAGTTTCCAGTGAATCAAACCCTGCTTTCTATAAACTTCTATCAGCGTTTGAAAAAAGAACCGGGTGTGCGGTGTTGATAAATACCAGTTTTAACAAAAGAGGAGAGCCCATTGTTTGTTGTCCGGAAGATGCTTTACGCTGTTTTATGAATACTGAAATGGATGTGTTGGTAATGAATGATTTTGTTTTGCGTAAGAGCGAGCAGATTAATATTAAGCCAATCGATTATGATAAGAAAATGATCATACCTGATTAGCCTGTTAATGCGATGATGAACGTGATATTAAATGAGCTACACTAAAAAAATAAAAAATACTACGATCTTAACATGTATCACATACCTGTTAATAGAATTAGTTTGTTTTATATTTATTAAAACAAAATTTAAAGCGGCACACTTTCCTCAATACAGTTTTCAATACAATTATAAAAAATATGATTTTACCATTGCAGAACTGAACCCACATTGGGGAACCTGGCATTATAAAGAAGTTTATACAGAAAGAAAGCAATGTTTTGAAAGTGTATATCAAATAAATTCTTACGGAGCAAGGGATAAAGAACGTGTTGAAGCCGGAGACACAAACCGTATTATATTTTTAGGAGATTCATTTATTGAAGGATATGGCCTTAATTCAGGCGAAAGACTTACTGACCAATTGGAAAAAAATACCGGCAGGGAAATGTTGAATTTTGCCTGTGGTTATTTTACCCCAACACAGGAATATCTTGTTTACAAAAACCTGGCTGTAAAGTTTACTCACAATACAGTTGTTATCGGATTACTTCCTTTCAACGACCTTATGGAAGATGATACTTCTTTTCATGAGAATGACCGGTTTACTCATTACAAGCCTTTTTTCGTGGAATCAGGCAATGGTTTCAGGCTTTTATACCGCGAAGACAGTTTGTCAAAATCTACATTTAATAAAGAAGGATATGCAGCTATGCAAAATTCAAACCGGCAACGGGTAAACCGGTTTCTAAAGGAATTTAGTTTTTGGTACAATATATATCAGTACATAAAAAACAACAGGCCAGTAAAAACTGAAACTGCAAAACCATATTCCGGCTATTACGATTATACAGAACCACAATTGAAAAAATTAAAATTTATATTATCCGCATTAAAACAGGCAGCAAATGATAAAAGGGTGGTTGTAATAACTATTCCTGTATATAATGATTTTTTAAGATACAGGACTGGCAACAGTAAATCAATTGCAAAAGAGCTGGATGCTTATTGTACTGGAAATAAAATGGAATATGTTGACCTGCTCCCGGCTTTGTCGGATCGGGTGAAAGACCCTGCTGATCTGTATTTTACCTGCGACGGCCATTGGAATGAACAGGCAAACATCATGGCGGCAGAAATAATATTACCTTTGCTCGGGAAATAAAGGATATGAAAGATATTTTAATTGATTTCTGGAATTATATCAGGCAAAATAAAAAATGGTGGCTTGTTCCTTTGATCATTATCATTTTCCTGGTTGGTTTCCTGCTGATGATCAGTGGTTCATCTGCACTGGGTCCTTTTATTTATTCATTATTTTAAAATTAACTGAACCGGCAATTATTCATGAGGCCAAATTCATCCAATAAAGAATCAATACTGGCAATTACTTTATTACTGCTTTTATTGTTCATTTTTCTCAGGAATATTTCTTTCATCTATGCCGCCTTATTCATGATCGTTGTTTCGCTTTTATTTGAACAGGCTGCAATATTTTTTCACAAGGGCTGGATTTTCATTACACATATGCTTGGACTGATAAGCAGCACCATTATTTTATCTGTCATATTTTACTTTATCATATTTCCCTGGAGTTTGCTATTGAAATTATTTAAAAGAGAAATATTGCTTTTAAACATCAAAGGCAGATCAACAACATTTAGTAACAGGAATAAATTATTTACAAACAACGACCTGCAAAATCCTTATTAAATCAAATGGACAAACAGTTAACCAACAAAAACGAATCGATATCTTCTTCCAGGAAAAAAATTATTGTATTGGGAAGCGGACCCAACAGGATCGGCCAGGGCATTGAGTTTGATTATTGTTGTGTGCATGGGTTACTGGCCATAAAAGAATGTGGTTTTGAAGCTATCATGATCAACTGCAATCCCGAAACGGTGAGTACAGATTTTGATATTGCTGATAAACTATATTTTGAACCAGTGTTCTGGGAACACCTGTGGGAGATCATAGAGCATGAAAAACCCTATGGGGTAATTGTGCAATTGGGCGGACAAACAGCCCTGAAACTTGCCAGGCGATTGCATGAAAAAGGGATAAAGATCATTGGCACTTCTTATGATAATATGGATATAGCTGAAGACCGTGGACGGTTCAGTGATATGCTCAAAGCCCTGGATATTCCTTATCCGAAGTATGGTACAGCTTACAATACAGATGAAGCCATTGAAGTTGCTAAAGAGGTTGGTTATCCGGTTTTGATCAGGCCCAGTTATGTGCTGGGCGGTCAGCGCATGCGGATTGTATTAAATGATGAAGAACTGGAAAAAGGTGTGTTAAGCCTGATAAAACATTTACCCGGTAATAAGATACTGATAGATAATTTCCTGGATCGCTGCCAGGAAGCTGAGATAGATGCCATTTTTGATGGCGATGATTTTCATGTAATGGGTGTTATGGAACATATTGAACCTGCAGGTATACACAGTGGCGACAGCAATGCAGTTTTACCACAATTTAATTTGTCGCCATTGATCGTACATACTATGGAAGAATATGCTGAAAAAATTGCCAGGGCATTGAATATATGCGGATTGATCAATATCCAGTTTGCCATTAAAGACGGAAATGTTTTTGTGATTGAGGCTAACCCACGTGCTTCGCGTACAACACCATTTATTGCAAAAGCATACCAGATTCCTTACCTGAATATTGCAACAAAAGTTATGCTTGGCGCAGCAAAACTAAAAGATTTTACATACGAAAAAAAGCTTACCGGCTTTGCTATCAAGGAGCCTGTATTTTCATTCAATAAATTCCCCGGTGTAAACAAAGAACTTGGCCCCGAAATGAAAAGTACCGGTGAAGCTATCCGTTTTATCAAAGACCTTCGCGATCCTTATTTCAGGCAATTGTACAAGGAAAGAAGTATGCATTTGAGTAAATAAGTTTCAGAAAAGAAGTTTACACCTTTCAAAAAGGTGTAAACTTCTTTTCTGAAGGAGAAAAATCTCTTTATTTATCTGTTTTATCACCACCCAATTATTTTTCGCATGGGTTACTTTGGCGTATGCAACAATACGCTATCCCTTTCTGGAAGTCAACTCCCTTTTTCCGGTTATTGATCCCGCTGATTGCCGGTATAATTTTACAGTGGTATGCCGGTTTTACAATTATATATTTGATGATATGCTTTGGATGTTCAATTTGTGCATTCATGCTGTTCAATTACCTGCAGGTAGAACTTAGGTTTAAACTGCAATGGCTGCAGGGAATATTGCTGCATCTTACCATTGTTTTTTTTGCTATGGTTCTGCTCTGGCATAATGATTCAAGGCATTCACCACGATGGTATGGGCATTATTGCAATGATAGCAGCAGTTTCGTGATCAGGATAACTGAACCATTGATTGAAAAAGAAAGGTCTTTTAAAGCAACTGCTGCTATTGAAGGAGTTTTTAATAAGGAGGAAAATACACCTGTAAAAGGTAAGGTGCAGTTGTATTTTTCGAAAGATACTACTGTAAGGTTATTGCAATACGGTAGCTGTATACTGGTTAAAAAGATTTTGCAACCTATCAGGAATTCAGGTAATCCCGGGGCGTTTAACTATGAACGTTATTCGGCATTCCATCATACATTTCACCAGGTTTATTTAACAAACAGCGATTGGACGCTATTGTCCGAAAAAAAAACAGACGCATTCCAGTCATTTATCTTTTCACTCCGAAGTTATATTGTACAAACAATTAAGAAGTACATAAATGGCAGTAATCAGGAAACCGGAATTGCAGAAGCGCTCCTGATCGGGTATAAGGAAGACCTTGATAAAGACCTGGTTCAGGCATACAGCAATGCAGGTGTAGTGCATATCATTGCTATATCCGGACTTCACCTTGGTCTTATCTATGTAATGCTGACACAGCTATTGAACAGGATTCCGGTGATCAGAAAAAACAAATTCATAAAAATGCTACTGTTGCTTGGTAGCCTGTGGATATTCTCCTTATTAACCGGGGCTTCGGCTTCGGTTTTAAGAAGTGCAGTGATGTTCACTTTCATCGTTATTGGAAAAAATTATTTTACGCAGTCTTCTGTTTATAATTCACTGGCTGCGTCGGCATTCCTGTTGTTGTGTTACGATCCTTATTTTTTATGGGATGTGGGATTCCAGCTAAGTTACCTGGCACTTATCGGAATTGTAGGCTTGCAGCAACCACTTAACAGGTTAGTGTATTGTAAGCAACCATGGCTGGAAAAAATTTGGTCAATGTTTACCGTTACACTGGCAGCGCAGATCAGTGCATTTCCTATCTGCCTGTATTATTTTCACCAGTTCCCTAATTTATTTTTTATAACGAACATACTGGCAGTGCCGCTTTCCACCATCATACTTTTTGCAGAAATATTTCTGATAGCTGTTTCAGGTTTAAATTTCATAGCTGTGTATATAGGGCAACTAACAGGTTTTATGATCCGCATCATGAACAAAATAATAACCGGATTAAACAATTTGCCATATTCAGTCTGGGATAATATTTATGCAAACATATATACCACATGGGCATTGTATTTGTTTGTTTTTGGATTTTGCGGATGGCTTATATATAAAAGCAGCACTGCTTTTCGTATTGCAATCATAAGCCTGTTTTTTTATACTTCCTTTCATGTGTTAGCGTATCTGAAAGCCAGGCAACAGGTTTCAATGATCGTTTATAATATCCCAAAATGCCGTGCCATTGATTTTTTATATGGCGATAAGTATTATTTTATTGGGGATAGTATTTTGCAAAAGGAAGGGCATCTTAAAAATTTTCATTTAAAACCTGCAAGGATATTCCTGCATGTGGGAAAACAGGATTCACTTTTACCTTTTCTTTCCAGAAGTTCTGATTTAGTGTGGTTTTACAATAAGAAAATATTGCTTATTGATAAAGCTGTTGATTTTTCCCGGTTAGAAGAGAAAATCAATATTGATGCGCTGATTATTTCTAAAAATCCTTCTTTAAAAATTGCATCATTAATGGACGCTATCAGGCCATCCATGATAGTTTTTGATGCTTCTAACAGTTTGTGGAAAATTGCCCAATGGAAAAAAGAATGCTTAATGTTAGCTTTGCCCTGCTTTTCAATACCTGAACAAGGTGCATATGTGTTGAACATTGATCAGCAGTAAGTTCATTATTCTTTCATCCAAAACACAGGAGTCATACCGGCGATACCATGAAAAAAATACAATCTGCACTTATTTCAGTTTTTTATAAAGACGGGCTTGAAAATATTATCCGGCAACTGAATAGCCTGGGAGTTACTATTTACAGCACCGGTGGCACTCAAAAATTCATTGAAGATCTCAAGGTGCCATGTATACCGGTTGAAACACTAACCAGTTATCCGTCAATTTTAGGTGGCCGTGTTAAAACATTGCATCCTTCTGTATTCGGAGGTATTCTTGGCCGGAGAGACAATGATACCGATCTGCAGGAGATGAAAAATTTTAATATTCCTGAGATCGACCTTGTGATCGTTGATCTTTATCCATTTGAAGAAACACTAAGATCTGTAAATGGCATTTCATTTCAGGGTACTGAACAGGAAAAGGAAAAAGCTGTTATTGAAAAAATTGATATCGGTGGGCCATCCATGATCCGGGCGGCTGCCAAGAATTTCAGCCACCTGTTGGTTGTTGCCGCAAAAAAGGATTATCAGACACTTGAAAATTTGCTGACAGAGCAAAAAGGCATGTCAACACTTGAACAAAGAAAATATTTTGCTTCCAGGGCTTTTGAAGTGGTAGCCCATTATGATGTGGCTATTGCCAAATATTTCAATCCTGCTGAATCCATGTATTTTTTAGAATCAGTCAATAATCCATTACCTATGCGTTATGGCGAGAATCCACACCAGTCGGGTGTGTTTTTTGGCGACCTGGAAAAACTATTCGAACAACTGAACGGCAAAACACTTTCCTATAATAACCTGGTGGATGTGGATGCAGCGATGGCTCTGATCGGGGAATTTGGTAAAGAAGAATCCATTTTTGCCATCATAAAACATACAAATGTATGTGGAATTGCAGCCAGGGAATCTGTGAAGAAAAGCTGGGATGCGGCATTGGCCGGAGATCCGGAAAGCGCTTTTGGCGGTGTATTGGTTTGTAATGCAGAAATAGATAAAAGCACAGCACTGGCGATAAATGAAATATTTTTTGAAGTGTTGATTGCCCCTTCTTTTAATCTGGAAGCATTGGAAATATTAAAAACAAAAAAGAACCGCATTGTCTTACAGTTAAAAACCCAGCCTGAACGCAGGGAACAATATAAATCTGTATTGAATGGCATATTGATACAGGGTTTAGATGCGGGCAATTTTGCAGAATGGAACGAAACAGGAGGAAGAGAAACGACCAACGCCGAAAAAGAAGACCTTGTTTTTGCAAACCTGGTTTGCAAACATTTGAAAAGTAATGCCATTGCGCTTGTAAAAAATAAACAACTGGTTGGAAAAGGCTGCGGACAAACCAGCAGGATAGATGCGCTGCGGCATGCAATAGAAAAGGCAACACAATTCAATTTTGAGTTGGGGGGGGCAGTTCTGGCAAGTGATGCATTTTTCCCGTTCGATGATTGTGTGAAAATTGCTCATGATGCCGGAATCACAGCCTTCATTCAACCGGGTGGTTCAATCAGGGATGAAGATTCTATTGCTTATTGTAAAGCAAATGATTTGCCAATGGTACTTACAGGCATGCGGCATTTCAGGCATTGATTTAGTATAACATTTATCTTTTCAGGTTATGCAGAGAATAAAAAATGCAGAGGGGAAAGGGAAGGGGTATTTTGCGCTGTTTATTACGAGTACGGTATGGGGTACAACCTGGGTTGCCAGTAAGATAGGTATCAGTGAAATGCCGGCATTGCAAATGGCTTATATCAGGCAGTTCATTGCGGGTTTGTGTTTTGTTGGATTCTTTATGTGGTATAAGAAATTTTCATTGCCAACACCCAGGCAGTTCAGGTGGATAACGGTAATGGCTATACTCATGTTTGTTTTGGCAAACGGACTAAGCACCTGGAGTTTAAAGTATATTCCTACAGGTTTGAGCGCTTTAATAGGTGCACTTTACCCGTTAAGTGTGGTGATCATAGAACGGGTATTTTTTAAAAGCAAAAAAATGACGGTCCTCACATTCATAGGCCTTTTCCTGGGAATCACTGGCGTTGGTATCGTATTTTACGAAAATGCATTTAATAATTTGAGCCCTTCTTTTTTTATCGGATTAAGTTTATCTGTAATTGCCATGCTTTCCTGGAGTTTTGGCACCATATTTATAACAAGGAATAAGGAAAATATCAATCCTTATTATGGTACTGGCTGGCAAATGTTAATCAGTTCTTTTATACTTTTAATTGTTGCGGAAATCTTTCAGCCTACTGTACCCTTTTCACAGGTATCGTTAAAAGTGTGGCTGGTGATATTGTACCTTGTTTTATTCGGGTCCATTCTCAGTTTTGTTGCATTCATTTATACAATAAAAAAACTACCTGCTGCTATTTCATCCTTGTATGCATATATAAACCCACTGGTAGCAATGGTTGTTGCCGCATTGATATTAAATGAAAAACTTACTATCAATATATTATGGGGTGCCATTGTTACACTTATTGGTGTTTACCTGGTAAACTTCAGCATCAGGAAAAGTGAAAAGATCATCCTTGAACCTGAGATATAAATTTTGTATACATTTCTTTCCACCCGGTAAATTGTTTATCAGTTCCCAGGAAATTATTATGGAATATACTGATGAAGAAGCCATTCACTTTTTTACATTCATTTAAATAATATTGTAGTTCTTCCAAAGCCTGGCCGGCATCTAAATCTTGTTCATAAAAACTATTGGCATCCATATAACAAAACGGATAAAGCTGCAATGATGTAGTTTTTTCAGTTGTCAGATCATACCAGTAAAATGTTGAAGCCACAGATGCCCTGAATCCATTAATGCTTCCATATCCCATAGTATAATCTGCTTCAATACCGGCTTTGATTAATTCCTGGTAGGTCTGGGGCATCGACATTTTTAAATAATGTTGTCTTGAAATATTCACCTCCATTTTCCCGGCTGTTTCCAGGATTTTTTTCTCTTTTAACAAGATAGAAAAATTATTATTACTTCTCCAGGAAGGATGAAGGCCTGACCTGTATTTTTTGGCATGCCTTTTTATCAATTGCCACATGGCATTGGAATAAGGAGAAATATTTTTGTCATACAAACTGCCTGATGTGGCAACCAGGAAAAAATAGACAGGATTTAAGTTGAATTCAGTGTGCAGTTTGTCCATAAAATCAAAACTGTCAAACGGGTCTTTTTTTAATCCGGCTAACACAGCCAGCCTTTCCAGTGAAGGAGATTTTATAAAGCCTCCTAAATTTCTTATAAAACCTTTGTGTTTGAAAGAGTAGGCAATATCAATATCATAAGTGGGAAGAAAATTGAAGGTTTTTGTTTTAAATGTTAATGCAGGAAAGATTTTTTTCAATGAAGAAGAAAAATCAGTCAGCCAGATATTTATGACCGGTTTATTTAAAAATCCTTCTTTAAAGGAAATAGAATTTTCATGGGCAAACCTTCCATACATATCTTTTTCATGAGGCAGGTATTCCTCATACCGGCTGAGTAAATAAAATATGGCAGCAAAAATATCAAATGGAAAATCTGAGTCACTGGTTTTGAAAAATGCTTTGTAATTATTTAAATCAACACAATTAATTGTTTGTTCTTTGATGTCTTGTTCAAATAGCAGTGATTGCGATTTAATTGTATATGCATCTTCCATCCGGCTATTGCTGTAATTGATTTTTGCGCCGGCATGATTTCTGAAAGATTCGCTGTCGATTGTTATTTTGTAATCTAAGCCAAATTGTTCTTTGAATATAAAATCACAGGTATACTGTAACCGGGAGGAAGTAATATCTGAATATACTAATAACATTTTCTTTTAAACAGCCGTGGTTACAAGTTAAAATAGCTATTGATTTTTATGCCTTTCTTTCCACATTTCGTTAAATGTCTTTGCACTGAAATCAAGATCACCCCTGTTTTTATTCCAGTCTTTAAACAGGCTGTTTACGATCTTGTTTTTTAATTTTCCATTGCCCATATTCATCA
>JAGPDJ010000222.1:0-3080 GCA_018057635.1 Ferruginibacter sp.
ACATTTTTTTTGGTTGTTTTTCTCTTTCACGGCTGCAACTATTTGTAGAATATTGTATTCAATTCTCCAATTGCCTTAAAAAACACCCTAATAATTGCTGCATAGATGCAGCTACTGAACTTTTGCAGTTCACTATCCCTAATTTAAAAGAAACAGCCTTGGAATATGAATTAAAGGCATTGGAACAAATTGTTTCAGTAATTGAACACCCTAATAATCTAAAGCCTGGAAAACAGGATACTACCTTTTTGGGTAAACACAAGCGGCTTGCCCATATTGAAAAAGAAAGGATCAAGTTTAAATTTATACAGGCTTCTTTTGAACCGGGTAGTGAAGACCGGATTGAAATGTATTTCCGTCAGCACCAGTTAGTTCTGGTGCAGCTTACTGATATTTTCTACCGGGCATCTAAAGGAAATGTACATGATAAGCTTTCTAAGGAGTTAATTGATTGTGTTGATTTTCTGCTGCAGTTTATTGAAACCCAGTTTCCAAAATATTTTGACCGGGAAGTGAAAATCCCGGAAGCGAAACGCTTGCAGATGGCTCCTGAAATAAAACGAACACTGAAATTTTTGCAGACAAGTTTTATGGTAAATGGAGTGCCGGATGAACTTATAAATCATGTGTGTCAGCCGATGGAAGATTACCTTTTACCGGTCACCGTTGTAAACTATCGGGAATATTATTTTATCAAGGATCTGCAACATGAATTGCTTTTACTGGCCAAACATAAGGCACCCAATAATTACACAGAGCAAATCTGTAACCGGCTCTTATTCCTGAATTTTAATAGTCTCCAATTTTTTAATTATTACATAGAGAAACTTTCTGATTCCAGTAACAAGTATGAAACTACACAGGAACTGATTGAATTTTTCTCCATGGAAATGAAATTGATTAACCAGGTTATTGTGAAACCGGGATCTGTATATAAATCTGAATTGCCTTCTTTGTGTGATCAGATTGGTACCTGGCTGGGGGAGGAAATTTATTTCCTAGAAAAGAAGCAGCAACTCCTGCAATTGCCGCTTGGTCCTGCTTTGAAAACTGATATTGGTCCGAAAGTGCATACGAGCTTACCGGTTGCTCACCTTTCGCTGGTTATCAGGCTGCTGCTGGATGCTAATCTTATTAAAAACAAAAACGCTGCTGAATTATTGAAACGGGTTGCCGGGAGCTTCCGTACCGATAAATGTGAACATATTTCGGAGGATAGCTTGCGAAATAAATTTTACAATTTTGATGATCACACCGTTGATCAGGTGAAGGATGTGATCAAGGGGTTGATGGGGGTGGTAATGAGGTATACATCATAAAACAATTAATGAATAACAAGAAAAAACTAACACTAATTCTTTGCCACTTTCTTAAGTTTTGATTCCTGTTTTAATTTCTTAAACAACTGATCCATATCCTGGCTCACTTTTTTATATAATATTTTGGCATAGTGTTGTGTGGTCAGCAGTATTTTATGACCTAGCATTTCACTAACAGTTTCAATAGGAACGCCGTTGGTCAACGTTACCGTTGTGCCAAAAGTGTGCCGGGCCACTCTCCTATTTAACTTTTAATTTTGGCTCCTTTTTAATTTTAAACTTCGATCTTAAAATCTGCATATCATTACTCACTTTCTTATCCAGGATCTTTGCGTAGTGTTGAGTAGTTTGCAATTTTTTATGTCCAAGCATTTTTGAAACGCTTTCTATTGGAACATCATTGTTTAATGTTATGGTTGTAGCGAAAGTGTGCCTGGCTATGTGAAAGGTCAAAATCTTATTAATATTACATAAATCAGCTATTTCTTTTAAATATGAATTCATTCTTTGGTTTGAAAGAATTGGTAATAGTTTACCGGTATTAATCACTTTAGGATGGTCACTATACTTATTTATTATTTCCAGCGGCTGGGGTAATAATGGTACATGTGAAGCTGTTCCGGTTTTCTGCCTGCTGGTGTGGATCCACTTTTCCTTGTCAATTCCTGTGACAATGTTTTGTGTGGTCAAATTTGCAATATCAACATAAGACAACCCGGTAAAGCAACTAAATACAAAAATATCCCTGACAATTGAAATCCTTTCTACACTGATTTCCTTTTGAATCATCGCTTCCAATTCATCTTCGGAAAGAAATACCCTTTCTCTAACTTCCGTCTTTACACTAAAGTTTATAAATGGATTGGAAGATAACCAGGCTTTGTCGACACATTCATTAATTACCCTATTCGTATTCTGAATATGTTTTGCCACTGTATTATTGCCGATATTCTTTTCAGTTTTCAAATAGAATTCAAAATCAGTGATAAATTCATATTTAAGCTGCGATAAGCTTATGTCTGGGGTATTATATTTCCATTTGATAAAGCTGGTTAGATGCAATAGCGTGGTATGGAATTTCCGTACGGTTATGTCAACATAATCCCTTCCTACAAGTTTTTCCATATTCTTGTGGTATGCGGTTACTATTTCAATTAATTTCCTGGAACGGTCGTCTTTACCGTTGAACTTGTTTCTTAATAACACTGCAGTGATAGGAATATTGGCCTGCAATAGCTCAGCATGCGATTCATATAGTTTAGCCTGCAGAATATCAAGATAGGAATTAATCGATCTTGCTTCTTCAGATTTTCCTTTAACCCTTCCGGCTTTAATATCCCACAACTCAGGATCTGCAAACTGTGCTGTTGCAGTTTCGCATCTTTGCCCATCAATCGTAATCCTGAGATAGATTTTAACGGTGCCGTTAACATAATTTTTAGGCTTTCTAAGTGTGAATAGATAATCAAAGGTTCGGGTCATGGCGCGGGAGTTTTATTTCTTACATGAATTTACTAAAAAAAGTATCAAAATAAGAAAATAAAATTTAGCTAAACACCTATCTTTATTGAGTTACATTAGTTTCGCGGGAGTTTTATTTTGGCCTGAAATGACTCCCGAATGACTCACATTATTATCGAATTTGGTGAATAAATTGATAATGACTCCCGAATGAAAAAGCCCGCAAACATAGTGTTTGCGGGCTTTTGTTATTTTTTGGCAAATGCCTTGTGAACTGGCTGGGACTCGAACCCAGGGCCC
>JAGPDJ010000222.1:3180-4955 GCA_018057635.1 Ferruginibacter sp.
GCCCTCCCGATTTAATCGGGATGCTCTACCAACTGAGCTACCAATTCTCCTGTCCCTTTTTTGAAGGGAGTGCAAAAATAAGGCAAAAACATATTGCATCAAATTTTTTTAAAGGTATTTCACTATTATTATTAATTTATTCGCTGATTTCTTTGCTAACAGCGGCATAAGTACACTATTTTTGCCATGAATATTTTTTTGCATGAGTGATTTTTTTAAAAATAAAGTAGTTGCCATAACCGGTGGCAGTGATGGGATCGGAAGAGCCCTGATAGAATCATTGCTGCCAATGGGAGCCAAAATAGCCACCTGTGCCCGTAACCAGGATAAATTGTACGACCTGCAATTACGTCATTCCACGTCACCACTGCATTGTATTGTGGCTGATGTGAGTAATTACAATGATTGCAAGCTTTTTATTGATTCCACAATCAAGCAGTTTGGCGGTATTGATATACTGATTAACAATGCCGGTATTTCCATGCGGAGCTTACTGAAAGATGCTGAACTGGATGTTTTTAAAAAAGTGATGGATATAAATTATTTCGGCACAGTATATTGTACAAAACTGGCGCTGGATTCCATTATTGAAAGAAAGGGAACAATTGTAGGTATGTCTTCAATTGCAGGTTACAGGGGCTTGCCGGGCCGTAGCGGCTACTCTGCCAGTAAATTTGCTGTTAATGGCTGGCTTGAATCTATCAGGGTGGAACTGATGGATGATGGTGTAAATGTGATGTGGGTAAGCCCCGGTTATACCCGGAGCAATATCCGCAATGCCGCTCTGAATAATAAAGGCCAATCGCAGGGAGAAACGCCATTGAATGAGGCTGAACTGATGAGCCCGGAAGATTGTGCCAATCACATCATCAAAGCAATCATAAAACGGAAAAGAACACTCATTCTAACATTTAAAGGAAAACAAACAGTATTTATCAATAAACTTTTCCCTTCCCTGGCAGATAAATTCACAAAGAAATTTTTTTTCAAAAACGGCATATTGATCAAATAACATCCCGCTTTCAGGGGAAATAACATACCATTAAATCTGTATAAATAATTCATGGCATTACTAACCCTTACAAGCGATATAGGTGAACAGGATTTCCTGGCAGGTGCTATTAAGGGTCAGTTACTTCAATCCGGAAATGATTTTACGATCATCGATATAACACATTCCCTCTCTCCTTTTAATTACCCGCAGGCTGCATATGTTTGCAGGAATGCCATTAAAAATTTTGCTGAAGGAACTTTTCACCTCATCCTTGTTAATCTCTTTGATGAGAAAAAAGAACATGTTTTGCTGGCTGAACACAATGGCCATTTTATAGGATGTGCTGACAATGGCCTGCTTACCATGATCCTGGAAGAACAACCCCAAAAAGTAGTTTCCCTGAACCTTGGAAAAACAAACCAAAAAAATACACTTTTCTGTATCAGTGTTTTCGCAAAAGCATTTCATGAATTACTAAACGGAAAAACAATTGAACAAATTGGAGATCCTGCTGTTTCAATCCAGGTAAAAAATCATTTAAGACCACTGTTGGGGAACGACTGGATTGAAGGACAGATCATTTTTATCGATAATTTTGAGAATGTAATTGTGAATATCAATAAAGATGAATTTGAAGAACAAAGAAAAGGCAGAAGCTTTACCATTGTATTTAAAAGAGATGAAGTGATTGATAAGATCAGTGAAACCTATGCAGATGTGAATGAAGGCGAAAAACTGGCGCTTTTCAACTCGGCTGGTTATCTGGAAATAGCTATTAATA
>JAGPDJ010000223.1 GCA_018057635.1 Ferruginibacter sp.
ACGTTAAAACCTCCTGAATAAATGCTGTAAACCTCCTTTTTTTTAAGGCCATCCTGTGAACCTTTACGCATGCTTGTAAAAACATTCGGCAGTGCCGTATATGGTGTGGAAGCCATTACCATCACGATAGAAGTAAACGTAAATAACCAGGGTCAGCATTATTTTATTGTTGGCCTGCCCGATAATGCAGTGAAGGAAAGCCTGCAGCGTGTTGAAAGCGCTATCAAGAGCAACCAGTATTATATGCCACGTACCAAACTGGTGGTAAATCTTGCCCCGGCTGATATTAAAAAAAGCGGTTCTGCATTTGATCTGCCAATAGCCATAGGAACATTGGCTGCAACAGATCAGATAGACAACCCTGAGCGTTTATCCCAATACGTTATTATGGGTGAACTTAGCCTGGATGGTTCTGTGAAGCCGGTGAAAGGTGCACTGCCTATTGCTATACAAGCTTCACGGGAAGGTTTTACCGGCCTCATCATACCAGCTGCCAATGCCAATGAAGCAGCCATGGTAAATGGTTTAAAGGTTTATGCCGTTGATCATTTAAATGATGTGGTCGGTTTTTTCAGGGATGAGCAAACATTGAAACCTGTTTATGTAAATACTCATGAGGCATTTGCTCATGCACAGCGTGATTTTGAAATTGATTTTTGTGACGTTAAAGGACAGGAGAATATTAAGCGGGCATTGGAAATTGCAGCTGCTGGCGGGCACAATGCAATACTGATAGGCCCTCCAGGTGCGGGCAAAACAATGCTGGCCAAAAGATTGCCTACAATATTACCACCACTTAGTTTACAGGAAGCGCTGGAAACAACCAAGATACACAGTGTGGCCGGTAAACTTCCTGCCAATGCCATGCTGGTAAGCCGGAGGCCGTTCAGGAGCCCACATCATACCATTTCAGACGTGGCATTGGTTGGAGGAGGCGGTAATCCGCAACCGGGGGAGATATCACTGGCACATAATGGAGTATTGTTCCTGGATGAATTACCTGAATTTAAACGAACAGTGCTGGAAGTAATGCGCCAGCCAATGGAAGAAAGGAAAGTGACCATTTCAAGGGCAAAGATTGCACTGGACTTTCCGGCAAGTTTTATGTTGATAGCAAGTATGAATCCTTGTCCATGCGGATATTTCAACCATCCTGAAAGAGAATGCAGCTGTGGTCCCGGTATTGTACAAAAATATTTAAGCAGGATATCAGGGCCATTATTAGACAGGATCGACCTGCATGTAGAAGTAACACCCGTAGCATTTGAAGAACTGTCTGCTAAAAATGTATATGAGAAAAGTGAAAAAATTCGGGAAAGGGTGATCCATGCAAGGGCAATACAAGGTGAAAGGTATAAGCTACAGGAAGGCATTTATGCCAATGCTCAAATGAGCAGTAAAATGCTGAAAGAAATCTGCAACATCAACGCAGCAGGGCAAAACCTCTTAAAAGTTGCCATGGAAAAACTAAACCTATCTGCCAGAGCATACGACCGTATTTTAAAAGTAAGCCGCACCATCGCCGACCTGGCAAATGCTGCCGATATAAATCCCGAACATCTTGCAGAAGCCATTCAATACCGGAGTTTAGACAGGGAAGGTTGGGGAGGATAAGTCTATAGTTCATGGTAAATTAGTTTATAGTTTTACCTCTCCCATAAATGGAGCTACTTTGTATAAATAAAGTCTAAATTTATTGAAGCCAACTATGAACTACTAACTATAAACTATTCTTCCAATTAACTTTTTTGCCGAAATTGTATAATATTTGATACATAGAAATATTTCGATGTATTTTTGCAATCATTTCTCAGAAGTTGGCAACAGTTAAAATCAAATTATTGAATGAAAATATTATTACGTTACCTGAAGCCATATAAATGGTTAGTGGTATTGACTTTAACCCTGGCTGCTATAAATATTGGCTTTTCCCTGGTAGATCCCATCCTGCTGGGAAAACTGATAAACCTGGCAAACAGCCACCAAAGCAGTGCAGAACCATTTAGCGATGAAAGATTCTTTAATGCTTTTTCATGGGAGAATCCCGGTGTTTGGTTCATACTTATTTGTTCAATATCTGTTGCCATGATCAGCCGGATCGCTAAAAATTTCCAGGATTATTTTTTGAATGTGGTAATACAGAAATTTGGCGCCAAGGTCTTTACCGATGGGCTGCAACACGCCATGAAACTTCCTTATCAGCAGTTTGAAGACCAGCGCAGTGGCGAAACGCTTTCTGTATTGACCAAGGTTCGTTCTGATGTGGAGAAATTCATGATCAATTTTATCAATATCCTTTTCGGTGTGATCATTGGAGTGGTATTTGTTTTTGTGTATGCAGCCGTTTTCATACACTGGAGTATCCCCGTAGCATACCTGGTTGGTATACTTGTACTCACGGTGATCACAAATTACCTAAGCAAGAAAATAAAGATCATCCAGAAAAATATTGTGGGTGAAACAACAGCATTGGCGGGTTCTACAACAGAATCGCTCCGAAATATTGAACTGGTAAAAAGCCTGGGTCTTACCAAACAGGAAGTAAGCAGGCTGAATAAAAATACTTACAAAATACTCGGCCTTGAATTAAAAAAAGTTAAGCGGATCAGGAGTATCAGTTTTATACAAGGTACGATGGTAAATACTTTGCGCCAGGTGATCCTGTTTATATTAATGTGGCTTATTTTTAAGAACAGTATGAATGCCGGCCAGTTGGTAACCATGCAGATTTTTTCATTCTTTGTATTTGGGCCTTTGCAGGAGATTGGAAATATTTTACTTTCTTACCGCGAAGCTGAAGCCTCTCTCAATAATTTTCACAACCTGATGATGAAAGCCCCGGAATCTGAACCGGTTAACCCAAGGCCACTGAATAATATTGAAACACTGGCTTTCCAGGATGTATCTTTCAAGCACCAGACAGCCTCACAAAAGGCAATTGATGACATTAGCTTTGATGTGAAAGTGGGTGAGACAATCGCATTTGTAGGCCCTTCCGGTTCAGGCAAATCAACACTCATGAAATTACTCGTTGGGTTGTACCGCCCGCAGGAAGGAAAAATATTATACAACGGACTGGATGAAACAGAAATACATTTTGATGACCTGCGCAAACAGATCGGTTTTGTAACACAGGATACGAATTTGTTCAGCGGAACGATCAGGGAGAACCTTGTTTTTGTAAATCCTGCTGCAACGGAAGCAGAATTAAATGATGTACTGGATAAAGCCAGTTGCACCAACCTGGTAAAAAGGGCTGAGAAAGGATTAGACACAATGATTGGTGAAGGTGGATTGAAATTATCAGGTGGAGAAAAACAACGGATATCCATTGCCCGTGCCTTGTTACGCAAACCACATTTGCTGATCTTTGATGAAGCTACGTCAGCATTGGATTCACTTACAGAAGAGGAGATCACAGAAACCATCAGGGATATATCATCCAAAAAAGGGCAGATAACAATTTTAATTGCACACCGGTTAAGTACCATCATGCATGCCGACAGGATCTATGTGCTGGAAAGAGGATACGTAGAAGAAACCGGTACCCATGAAAGTCTTCTTGAACAAAAGGGATTGTATTTTGCCATGTGGAGACAGCAGATTGGGGAAAGGAAGAAAGTTACTGTAGCAGCAACTGCAAAATAAATGGTAACTAAGAAAATTATAGTTATCCATCTGATATATTTCGTCATTGCGAGGTACGAAGCAATCTGAAATTTTAATAATGACCAGTTTAGATTGCTTCGTACCTCGCAATGACGGTTTATATTTAAATCCTATTAAAACTATACTGATAAATTGCACTAACTTAATCTTCAATACCTTTGCAGCATGACCGAGGAGAAAAGACCAACCCCTAATTATTACTGGAGTATACTAACGGGTAAATGTCCCCGCTGCAGAAAGGGCCCCATGTTTAAAGACAACAACCCTTACCGGAAATTATCCCTGAAGCATATATTTGACATGCATGATAACTGCCCGGTATGTAATCAGAAGTATGATATGGAACCTGGGTTCTGGTATGGAACAGGATATGTAAGTTATGCATTGGCAGTAGCTGTTTCTGTTGCAACATTTGTTGCCTGGTTTGTATTGATAGGCGTTTCTACAGATGATAACCGGATATTTTACTGGCTGATATTAAACTCCGTTTTACTGGTTATTTTACAACCCTGGATGATGAGGCTAAGCAGGGTTTTATATATCCGTTTTTTTGTTAGTTACGATGAAAATTATATTGCTAACAAGCCCAGGGAATTTGAATAAAATTTATTTTTCTCCCTGTGGAAACATATCTGTGAAAATATTCCCTGAATTTAACTCTTCAATATCTTCCAGAATTATTTCTATTGCTTTGGTACTTTTTAATATTTCCAACAACGACAGAATGATAGAAAGTAGTAAAAATATCAGGCTTCCCGCAAATATCCAGTGAGCCAGCATCATCCAGTTCCTGAAAATAGCGTACATACAAAGCACACAGCAAAGAAAACTCATTACTCCAAAACCCTGCATATACCTGATCAGGTTAAGCCTTGCCCGCAGGTTTTTCAGCTGAGATATGATCAATTTGATTTCGCCTCCTTTTCCATAGTCTGAATGCAATTTCCGAACAAGTGATGCAAGCGATAAAAAACGATTGGTATATGCCAGCATCAATAAGGTTATTGCAGGGAACAGCAAGGCTGGGGTATTGATGTTAATTTCTATCATTCTACAAAGTAATACACTTTGAATGATAATTCTATTTCAACTGCAGAGAAAATAGTCTTTTAACCGCAGAGAAATGAGTTACACAAGTTTCCGCAGAGTGGTATAACTTGATTGATTTTCTCTGCGTAACCTCTGCACCTCTGTGCCTCTGCGGTTAATAAAACCTCTTATTTTTTCAAATTTAAAATGATTGGGATATTTATTTTTACACTGAAATTACGCCCCATATTAAAA
>JAGPDJ010000224.1 GCA_018057635.1 Ferruginibacter sp.
TGTACCCTGTTCAATTCCGTTAATTTTTAAAGTACGCATGGCGCATTTGTTTTCTGTATTAACCGGGCCATTACCATTTGCATACCGGAAAAAGACCATATAGTTACCGGCTTTTTTAACAGTAACCTGAATATTGATAACCTTGTTTACGGAAGTGCTGATCTCTGCAAAGCCATTTCCCATAAAACCTTTGTAAGGATAGTTTGCTTTGCCAGCAATATCTTCCATTTCAATAAACTGGAAAGCATTTCCTTTACTTACAACCTGTGGCTCGCTGGCGAATGATTCAACATTGTTTTCATCCAATGCTATCACAGAATATTCTGCAAATGCCATTGCCGGAGTTGTAAAATTAGTTTTGGGAGTTTCTGAGATCATTTTACCATTTTGAAGCACCCGGTACTGTTTTGCTCCTTTAACTGCATCCCATGATAATTTTACTCCATCATACTTTACTGAAGGTGCCGGTAATGAATAGACGTTGGCAACTTTATTAACATCATAAAATCCATTTGTATTATTTGCCAGGATGATCTTTATCGTATGAATTCCTTTTAATGATGCAGGTACAAACTCTTTTGACTTCACTTTACCATCCAGCAAAAATGATTTGATCACATTTCCATAACCTTCCAGTTCTATATTTAATACCGCATCCCTGTACTTAAAATTCTCAAGCATACGTTTTCCTTCCAGAATTTTTGGAACAAATGGTTCAAAAGACAAACCATCCGGGTTGAACCGTATGCCGAAAAATACTTTCTGAACAATGCTGATATTGCCTGATAAGCTCCACAGCATTACACTGGAATTGATCTGTGTGCCATTGAAGTCGCCATTATCAACCACAAAATTCTCTTTGTTGGTAAGGAACAAAGCTGCTGGCCGGTAAATAGCGAATATACTCTCAGATACAGACCGTTCATTACCAGCCTTGGCTGCGGCCCATAACCAGTATGTTTGTACGAACGGCCATACGGCGTTGTTATGATAAGGAGGAATATTGGGTATCTGCGGATAGATGCAAGGAATGCCAAAAGTTGTTACAGGTGTGCTGGCAACAACCTGTTTGGCCCTGGCTTCATCGGTAATACCGAATATCACGCACAAAGCTTCGCCCAATGCTTCGGCCCTGGGTGAAACGAATTTATAATTCCGGCCGTAACGAAACTGGGCATAATAACCTTTCTCAGGTAACCATAAATACTCATTGATGCCTTTTTTGATCCTTTCTGAAATGCCTTTATACTTTTTGGCAGCATTAAAATCTTTCAACTCAGTTGCCATTTGCGACAATACATTGTTTGCCTGGTAATGCACCGCGTTTGTACCGAGGCACTGGCTTTCATAAATATCTGCAGGCTGCATCCATTTTGGAAAAGTCTGTTCTCTCCAGTCGAGAAAAGATGATTCACCTTTAACCAGCCCTGTTTCCGGGTCATGAGCAGCATGAATATCATCTTCTATGGAATTGCGGATAATTACATACGCCTGTTGCAGCCAGTCTTTGTTACCGGTAGCCTTGTATATTTCCCAGGCAGCTACGGCCCAAATCATCCTGTCGGTACTTATCGGCCACGCGCCACCGGTACCTGTATCCTGGATGATCTTTTTCTTTGCATTTACTTTACGCATGAGGCTGAACATGGCCACACGGGGCTGCAGGTGTGCCATAGACAGGATAATGCTGTAACTGATATCCCTTGTCCATACACCACTCCACTCTTTACCGGTGCGGAAAGTACTGTCAGGCTCAATCGCTTTCAGCATTTCTTCCAGTGATAAATTATAAATGGCATCTGAGAGTATATAACCTGATTTGTATTGCGGGTAAGGAGAAATATCTTTAGAAATTTTCCACTCCGCGTCTGTATGTTTTTCATCTGATTGTTTGTTAAGCACCAATGTTACTTCATAAATTCCATCGGCATCAGCGTCTGTTAACTGCAGGTCTTCCCGTTTCATGATGTTATCAAAATCCCATGTCATGGGCGCTGTGGCACCGGCAACAAAAACACCTTTAAAATCCTCCTTGTATATTTTATCCCCGTTAATGGTAGTGTAAAATCCTTTATCATTAAACTGCTTCATCACATCCTTCATATCCAACCTGATCTTTAATGTTGTATTGGGTAAAAGGTATTTACCATCTGTAGCAGGTTGATCAAGTTGATTTCCAAATTTTATCAAAGGCGTTTCAGAAATACCATTCACTGCATTCACTGAAAAATTATGGTTTTTACCCATGAACATTTCATTGTCTCTTCCGTTTATGGAAAACTTAAAACTGATATCGGCCGACTGGAATTCGTTTAACGGGCTTTGGTAATTGCTTACCATGTGCGTAGCGGAAAGTGCGCTGGCTATATTTTTTCCTTGTACAACCTTATTGTGGTAAATACTAAATGCATCAGACTTGAATAATGGCTCTTGAGCATATACTGATGACAATAACAGGAATATCACTAAACTTAATGAAAGCTTTTTCATAATTGAGGTATAATTATTAAATCTTATTCATCGAAATTAATTAATTAACCACAGAGTTTGCAGAGGATTTTCACAGAGTTAAATGCGTAGTTAAAAGAAGTGAAATATTTTTACCACAATAACAACAAACGGTTTACTTTGGCAATATCCTGAAATTAAGGCTGAAAATGGTTCCGTTCTGTGCCGTATTGATCTTGCCTTCGCCTCCCCTTGTACCAATTTCATTTACTTCAGCTTGTTCAAATATTTTTGCCAGGTTATTCATAACACCTCTTACACCTGTTCCCTGAACGGCTCCAACTTGCCTGTTTGTTGTTAGTATATCTTCCAGGTCAAGCGGGTTGGAAGAAAGGAATACCTTAAAAGTTTCTTCCCCATAAGGCGGAGCTATCCTGATGGAATAATTTTTATATATTCTTTCGGCCTTACTTTCTATTTCACAATCCTGCCAGGTTATTGGAGCGGGTGCATTGTTAATGTCTGTTACCTGCTTATTGGGAAGAATAGGATTGATCTTACCGTCTGGTTGTATATCAACAATATTAATAAAGAACTTTTTGGTGCCTGTATTGGTTATTTGAAGGAAAACCACATCGTCTTCTTTCAGTTCAAGCCTGCCGAATTTGATCCTTGATTTCATTTTTTCAACATCAATATTTCCCTGCTGATCAAGAAAAACAAGATCAACTTTTGCCGACAATCCTTCTTCGGTAAATTTCAGGTTACGTAAATACCTGAAACGGTCAAATCGTTTTAATACATCTTTGATACCTGCAGGGTCCTGAATATCTATTCCATCTGTAAATGCAGCACCGGAATTTGGATAGCAAAGCGCATATCCGTTACCGCTTGCTGACGGAGCCAGGTAAAGATCACAATCAGGACTAAATTCTACCAATTGAAAACCCGATAAACCATCACGGACCATTTGATCATTCCCGTTTTTAAGTGAATCGAGTCCAAGTTTTATTTTGTTTTTTCCGTACACTGTTTCCAGTAAAAAAACCCAGGCCGGGTTTAGCAGAAGCGCAGAATCTTCCTGTTCAGGCTTAACGGCAGCTGTAAAATTATTGGATGTAATTACGGTTCCCTTCTGAATTGGATTGCTGTTTACCGGATCTGTTGTTCCCACCGGATAAAATCCAACTACTGAACCTGCAGTAATACCAGCTACTGCTCCGGCATTTAAAAAAACAGATTTAACTGTACTGCTTTTTGCATTAATGGTAAAATATGGTTTCTGGCTCTCATATTTTCCTCCAAACAATTCCCGGTCAATACCATCACCTTCAAGAACCGGGCTCTGGTTGGGAACTTTTCCACGCATCATGTCTTCTATCCTGGCAAATAAATTCCGGTAAGTAATTTTTCCTTCTAGGGAATTCATTGATTTACTGAATGCATACGACAAAGAACCAACAACATTGCTTTCATCATCATAACACTCTGTACTCAGTTCCTTTGCCTGGGCAGCAGAAATAACTACATAAGTAGAAGCATCTGCATTCAGCCGGGTTGCACTTTTATCGCTAAACACTCCGGATGTATCTGTAATACGTTCGCGGCCCTGTTCAAAACTACTGCTAACCATCGGCGTTTTATTTCCCCTAACTTTCAAAGCACCTCTTACGCCACTTCCCGAATGGCAGGCATCTATGCCAACAAGCAAATCTCCTTTCCTCGTGAGTTTATTTCGCAACCTGATCAGTATTTCTCCGAGATAATCATCCCGGAAATAACCAGGCGCATATTTTTTGTACTCAGTTTTATCATTTGAAAAAATGGCGTCAAAAGGAACGATACATTCATCCAGACCGTCAACTTCATCCTGGTTGTCATCTTCTATCTGCTCTCCATGAGATGAAAAATAAATCACTACTACATCTCCCGGTTTTGTTTTCTCTATAAGTCTGTTCAGCGAATTTTCAATTCCATTTCTTGTTGCTGCTGCATCTGTAATGATATCAATATTTTCCGGTTGGAACTGCTGCTTCAATAATGTGTTTTTAATAAGCGGTATATCGTTCAGGCAGCTCAACTCATCCCATCCGCTAGCCGGCGGATAATTGGCTATAGCAAAAACAAGGGCACGTTTTGTCTGCGCCATAGTTACTATACAGCAGCAGGTTAACATTACAAATAACACTGCAATATTTTTCATATTTATGTTTAACTTTCTATACAGAAATAAACTACCATACATTCCAATTTGCAGCAGGCAAATACTTAATATTTTTTGCAGGTGCATCCGTAAATCTTTAAGAAAAGTTAGAACAAATATTTAAGGATATACTTTTTTGAAAATTGAATTGCTTTAAAAAAATAACCTGTGAGGTTCCTGAAATGCCAGCAAATGGTTCCGGCTCATCAATAAAAATATTGCATTCACACCTGCAAAAGTACAATTCAGATAGAATAAGCTAACCATTGGTCAGGCCTATTGTTATAC